>NZ_JBEYJU010000034.1:0-85633 GCF_040703965.1 Streptomyces sp. NPDC006655
CTGGCGTTGACTTTTGGCACGCTGTTGAGTTCTCAAGGAACGGTCGCTTCCTTTGTACTCACCCTCTCGGGCTTTCCTCCGGGCTTCCCTTCGGTGTTTCCAACCTTACCAGATCCGTTTCCCGTTCCGTTTCCGGTCGGAATTCATTTCCGGTGCCCGTTGGAGGGCCTTTGCCTTTTCGGCTTTTCCGACTTTATCAGAAGTTCCTGACCGGTCTGACCGGCCACTCATTTCTGAATCCATCCGGATGGCTTCGATGTCCGGAGAGACTCTCCGTTGTGAAGCAGATCGATTCTAACGAGCGGTCCTGAACTTGTCCAGTTCTAGGCAACTGTTTGAATCTACCTCCCCACCCAACCCGTGTCAACAGGTTTTCCGGGGCGAAGAGGAGACTAGCAGCTCACGGGAGCTCTCCGCACATCAGGCGGCCGTGGGGAGGGACGCGCTGCGCTCGGTCTCTCCGAGGTCCCCCGTCTCACCCGCTCGGGCGGCGCGGCCACCGAGGACGAAGACGTAGGCCAGGAAGGCCAGCTCAGCCACGATTCCGATGCCTATGCGGGCCCACGTCGGCAGGCCGGAGGGGGTGACGAACCCTTCGATGGCACCGGAGACGAACAGGACCAGGGCCAGGCCGATCGCCATGCCCACGGCCGCACGGCCCTCCTCGGCCAGAGCCGTACGGCGGCTGCGCGGGCCAGGGTCCACGAGGGTCCAGCCGAGTCGCAGCCCGGTACCCGCGGCGACGAAGACCGCGGTGAGTTCGAGCAGCCCGTGCGGGAGGACCAGGCCCAGGAAGGTGTCGAGGCGGCCGGCGGAGGACATCAGGCCGAACCCGACGGCCAGGTTGAGCATGTTCTCCAGCAGGATCCAGAGGACCGGCAGGCCGAGGAAGACCCCGAGGACCAGGCACATGGCGGCGGCCTGCGCGTTGTTCGTCCACACCTGGGCCGCGAAGGACGCCGCGGGATGGCTGGAGTAGTAGGTCTCGTACTCGCCGCCGGGACGGGTCAGCTCGCGGAGCTGGCTGGGCGCGGCGATGGTCGCCTGCACGTCCGGGTGGGTCCCGATCCACCAGCCCAGCAGGATCGCGACGGCCGTGGATATGAGCGCGGTGGGCACCCACCAGCGGCGGCAGCGGTAGACGGCCGCCGGGAAGCCCTGTCCCAGGAAGCGGGCGACATCGCGCCAGGAGGCCCGGCGGGTTCCCGCCACGGCACTGCGCGCACGTGCCACGAGTTGGCTGAGGCGTCCGGTGAGCTGCGGATCGGGCGCGCTGGACTGGATGAGGGACAGGTGCGTGGCGGTGCGCTGGTAGAGGGCGACGAGCTCGTCGGCTTCCGCGCCGTCGAGACGCCGCTGACGGCGCAGGAGGGCGTCCAGGCGGTCCCACTCGGCTCGGTGTGCGGAGACGAAGACGTCGAGGTCCATCGGGTCTGCCTGCTCCTCGGCTGGTCGTCGACTGCCTGTCGTAGCTGTCGGCTTGTCGTACTGCGGCGCGATGTGGGCTCAGCTTGGCAGACTTGCGCTGTACAGGGCAGACCAGGGGAAGGCGGCGGGCGTGAGCGAGCTGGTGACGGGCGAGGCGGTGGCGCTCGAACTGCGTCCCGCGAGGCTGCCCAGCAGGGCGCTGGCGGTCCTGCTGGACCTGGTCGTGGTCATGGCCGTGTACATCGGGGCGATGACCGGACTGGTCGCGGCCACGGCCTCGCTGGACGAGGCCGCGCAGACCGCGCTGTCGATCGCGGCCTTCCTGTTGCTTCTGGTAGGGGCGCCGATCGCGGTGGAGACGCTGAGTCACGGGCGTTCGCTCGGCAAGCTGGCGTGCGGGCTGCGGGTCGTACGCGACGACGGCGGGCCGATCCGGTTCCGGCATGCGCTGGTGCGTGGCGCTCTGGGTGTGGTGGAGATCCTGATGACGTTCGGGGTCGTGGCCTGTATCGCCTCGCTGGTGTCGGCGCGCGGCCGGCGGCTCGGGGACGTCTTCGCCGGGACCCTGGTCGTACGGGAGCGGGTGCCCGTCGGGCAGACCCGCTTCGTTCCGCCGCCCCCGCCCTGGCTGGCGGGACGATTCGCCGAGCTGGACCTGTCGGCCGTACCGGACGGGCTGTGGCTCGCCGTCCGGCAGTACCTGACGCGGATGCAGCAGCTGGATCCGCAGGTCTCCTGGGCGATGGCCGGGCGGCTCGCTGCCGATCTGGCGAACCGGACGGGTACTCCGGCGCCGCAGGACGTCCCGCCGGCCGCCTTTCTCGCGGCGGTGATGCAGGAGCGGCAGGCCCGCGAGGCCCGGCGGGCCTTCGCCGGTCAAGGCCCCGCGGTGACCGGCGGGCCCACCGGATACGGCCCGCCCGTCGGATACGGCGCACCTGTCGGGTACGGCGCTCCCGTCGGATCCGGCCCTTCGGAGCCCGGTGCCGGAGCCGGTTACGTCCCTCCGGCGCCCGGGGTCCCCGTGCCCCCTTCGCTCGACCAGGCACGGTCGGCGGCCTCGGCCCCTCCCCAGCCGGGGGCCCAGGCCCAGGCCTCCGCGTCCGTGGCCCCTCCCGCCCAGGCGGCCGAGCGGCCGTCCACCGGGTTCGTGCCGCCGGCCTAGACCCAGCCGGCCCGCCCACTCCCCCGGCTCAGTCGTCGAAGGCGGACGGGGGTGACTGCAGGTCCTCCAGTTCGATCCCGGGGGCCGCCAGCACCACGTCGCCGGCGAGGTGCACGGCGTGTTGCTCGCCGGTGTCCAGGGCCGTGACCTGGTATTCGTCCACGGTCAGCGGGCCGTTGTCAGTGGCGTGTGCTTCTCTTCTCAGCAGGGCCCAGGACTGGTCCACGGTGCGTGGGGCGAGAACCGGGTCCGTGAAGGCCACGAGGCGTACGCGGGTCGCGGCGGCGGAGGGGGTGAGGCGCAGCAGACGGGCGGTGGCGACCAGGAACGCGGGGGACGTGCCGGTGAAGGCGTGGGCGCGCACATTGCCTTCGGTGGCATGCGTGCCGGTGGGGTCCGTGCGGACCCAGGTGACGCCGTCGAGGGCGGCGCCGCGCACCTGCCAGCTCCCGGCATGGAGTTCGAGGCGGATGGGGCGGCCGCGGTCGTCGAGGGCGAGATCGACCGAACCGCTGTGGTCACCGGAGGGGGTGGTCACCTGGGAGACGTAACGCCAGCCGGAGGGGCCGGGGGCGCACTGGAAGTGTTCTTCGCCGAGGGGGGTGTGATCGTGCGGATCGTGGAGCGAATAGCGGCCGCGGGGCATGGGGGTCCTGGGTCTTGACGGGCTGAGGCTCGGCCGAGCTCCGGTGGTTCGCCAAAGGGGCAGGCCCCCGGCACGGGGGTGCGGGGGCCTGCCTCGGTGAGCTCAGCGGCGGTGTCTCAGTAGCGGTAGTGGTCCGACTTGTACGGGCCCTCGACCTTCACACCGATGTACGCGGCCTGCTCGGGGCGCAGCGTCGTGAGCTTCACGCCGAGCGCGTCGAGGTGCAGGCGGGCGACCTTCTCGTCGAGGTGCTTGGGCAGCGTGTAGACGCCCACCGGGTACTCGTCGGGCTTCGTGAACAGCTCGATCTGGGCCAGCGTCTGGTCCGCGAAGGAGTTGGACATCACGAACGACGGGTGACCGGTGGCGTTGCCCAGGTTCAGCAGGCGGCCCTCGGAGAGGACGATGAGCACCTTGCCGTCGGGGAAGGTCCAGGTGTGGACCTGCGGCTTGACCTCGTCCTTGACGATGCCGGGGATCTTGGCGAGGCCGGCCATGTCGATCTCGTTGTCGAAGTGGCCGATGTTGCCGACGATGGCCTGGTGCTTCATCTTGGCCATGTCCGAGGCCATGATGATGTCCTTGTTGCCGGTCGTGGTGATGAAGATGTCGGCCTTGTCGATGACCTCGTCGAGGGTCGTGACCTGGTAGCCGTCCATCGCGGCCTGGAGGGCGCAGATGGGGTCGATCTCGGTGATGATCACGCGGGCGCCCTGGCCGCGCAGGGACTCCGCGCAGCCCTTGCCGACGTCGCCGTAGCCGCAGACGACCGCGGTCTTGCCGCCGATCAGGACGTCGGTGGCGCGGTTGATGCCGTCGATCAGGGAGTGGCGGCAGCCGTACTTGTTGTCGAACTTCGACTTGGTGACGGCGTCGTTGACGTTGATCGCCGGGAAGAGGAGCTGGCCGTCGCGCTGCATCTCGTACAGGCGGTGGACGCCGGTGGTGGTTTCCTCGGTCACGCCGCGGATCTCGGAGGCCAGCTGGGTCCACTTCTGCGAGCCGTCCGTGATGGTGCGGTGCAGGAGCTCCAGGATGACGCGGTGCTCGTCGGACTCGGCGGTGTCGACGGACGGGACCTTGCCGTCCTTCTCGTACTCGACGCCCTTGTGGACGAGGAGGGTGGCGTCACCGCCGTCGTCGAGGATCATGTTGGGGCCGCCGGTGGGGCTGTCCGGCCAGGTCAGCGCCTGCTCGGTGCACCACCAGTACTCCTCCAGGGTCTCGCCCTTCCAGGCGAAGACGGGGACGCCCTGCGGGTTGTCGGGCGTGCCGTTCGGGCCGACGGCGATGGCGGCGGCCGCGTGGTCCTGGGTGGAGAAGATGTTGCAGGACGCCCAGCGGACCTGCGCGCCCAGGGCGACGAGGGTCTCGATCAGGACGGCGGTCTGCACGGTCATGTGCAGGGAGCCGGTGACGCGGGCGCCGGCCAGCGGCTGGGCGTCGGCGTACTCCTTGCGGATCGACATCAGGCCGGGCATCTCGTGCTCGGCGAGGGTGATCTCCTTGCGGCCGAAGTCGGCCAGGGAGAGGTCGGCGACCTTGAAGTCCTGTCGGTTGTCGACAGTCGTCATGGGGAGCTGCTCCTCGGGGTTGGGGCGAGGGTGGATACGGCTGGTCTGCGCGGCGGCGGACACAGGGGTGCCCGAAGGAGGGCACAGGCATGCCCGCGTGCGCGCAGCGCAGTCCGTCGGAGGCCCTCTCTCCCTCGGCCGGTCCGCGTGCGGACCGCCCGACCGCCATCAGCAGCGACGTCTGGCTCCGTCCCAAGCTACACCGGAGGGGCGGGGCGCCCCCAGTCCAGCCCGAACAGTTCACGCCGTTCCAGGGGTGGGAGCAGGGCCGCGGTGCGGGACACGGGCGGCGGATCGGGGAACTCAGTGCCCGGCCGGGTGGGGGTTGGGGCCGCCGGGGGTGGCCTCCGGGTCGGGGCCCTTGGCGGCTTCGGCCTCGCTGTAGATGTCGGGTTCCAGGTAGATCACGCGGGCGATGGGGACCGCGGCGCGGATGCGGGACTCGGCGGCGTTGATGGCGGTCGCGACCTCGGTGGCCGTGTCGTCGTGCTGGACGGCGATCTTGGCGGCGACGAGGAGTTCCTCGGGGCCGAGGTGGAGCGTGCGCATGTGGATGATGCCGGTGACGGTGTCGCCGTCGACGATCGCGGCCTCGATCTTCTTGACCTCTTCGACGCCGGCGGCCTCGCCGAGCAGGAGGGACTTGGTCTCGGCGGCCAGGACGAGGGCGATCATGACGAGCAGGACACCGATGCAGACGGTGCCGACGCCGTCCCAGACGCCGTCGCCGGTGAGCAGGGCGAGGCCGACGCCGCCGAGGGCGAGGACCAGGCCGATGAGGGCGCCGAAGTCCTCCAGGAGGACGACGGGCAGCTCGGGGGCCTTGGCGCGGCGGATGAACTGCGACCAGGACAGCTTGCCGCGCAGTTCGTTGGACTCCTTGATGGCCGTCTTGAAGGAGAAGCCCTCCGCGATGATCGCGAAGAGGAGGACGCCGACCGGCCAGTACCAGTGCTCCACCGCGTGCGGGTGGCTGATCTTCTCGTAGCCCTCGTAGATGGCGAACATGCCGCCGACGGAGAAGAGGACGATCGAGACCAGGAAGGCGTAGATGTAGCGCTCGCGACCGTAGCCGAAGGGGTGTTGCGGGGTCGCCTCGCGCTGGGCCCGCTTGCCGCCGATGAGCAGCAGGAACTGGTTGCCGGAGTCGGCGAGCGAGTGGACGCCCTCGGCGAGCATCGACGAGGAGCCGCTGAAGGCGAACGCCACGAACTTCGATGCCGCGATCGCGAGGTTGGCGCCGAGTGCCGCCACGATCGCCTTGCTGCCGCCTGACGCGCTCATGTGTCCGCGTGGTCCCTTCGGTGCTCGTCTTTGCCCGTGCTTTGCCGGTGGGTCATTCTTGCAGCCCTGCCCGGAGGCGGTTGGTCAGGTATCCACACCCCGGGTACGACAATCCAACCGGTCGTGCGTCGCGGCTCAGACGATCACCGTGGCGCGGAACACCGTGCCCGCGCCGGACACTTCGGTCTTCTCGGCCGCCGGCACGAACACCGACTGCCCCGGGGCGAGGTCGTACTCACCCACGCGGACCGTACCGGCCGTGCAGAGCAGGATCTGCGGGGTCGGCAGGGTCAGGTCGTGGGCGGCGGCGCCCTCGGGCAGGACGTACCGGGAGAGCCGGAACTCGTCGATCGGTGTCTCGTAGACCTCCTCGCCGTCCGGGGCGGCCTCGGGGCGCAGCACACCCGGGTCGCTCGCCTCGAAGCGGACGACGCGCAGGAGTTCGGGGACGTCGACGTGCTTGGGGGTCAGGCCGCAGCGCAGGACGTTGTCCGAGTTGGCCATGATCTCGACGCCGAGGCCGTCGAGGTAGGCGTGCGGGATGCCGGCGCCGAGGAAGAGCGCCTCGCCGGGCTGGAGGCGGACGTGGTTGAGGAGCATCGCGGCGATCACTCCGGGGTCGCCCGGGTAGTGGTGGGCGATGGCGGCGTAGGGGGCGTGGTCGCCGCCGAGGCGGGTGCAGGCGGCGGCGGCCTCGGCGACCGTGTGGGCCATCTCCTCGGGGTCGGCGGTGAGGATCGCGGTGAGGACCTCGCGCAGCGCCCCCTCCTCGGGGCGGGCGCGCAGCGCGTCGGCGTACGGCTTGAGGGAGTCGACGCCGAGGGCTTCGAGGAGTCCCGCGGCCTGCTCCGGGGCGCGGAAGCCGCACAGGCCGTCGAACTCGGTGAGCGCGCAGATCAGTTCGGGCTTGTGGTTGGCGTCCTTGTAGTTGCGGTACGGGGCGTCGACGGGGACGCCGCGCCGCTCCTCGTCCGCGTACCCCTCCCTGGCCTGTTCCAGGTCGGGGTGCACCTGGAGGGAGAGCGGGGCGCCGGCGGCGAGGATCTTGAGCAGGAAGGGCAGCCGCGGGCCGAACTTCGCCACGGCCGCCTCGCCCAGTTCGGCCTTGGGGTCCGCGTCGATGACCTCGACGAGCGTGCCGCGCGCGGTGCGCGAGGGCGCGCCGGGGTGTGCGCCCATCCACATCTCCGCCTGCGGCTCGCCGCTCGGCTCGACCCCGAGCAGCTTCGGGATGGCGGTCGGGGAACCCCAGGCGTAGGGGCGGACGGTGTTGTCGAGGCGGTCCATGGCTTCTCTCTGCCGGTTCTCTGTGCGTACTGCGGTGAGCGCGGGCAACGGCGCGGCGGGACTTACGTGTTCACCGTGCGTTCCGCCACCCGTTCGCCTCCGGTACGACGTTCACGTCGCCCTTCCCACGGCGGGCCCGGTGCCGGTGTCCACCTCAGGCTCCCGAAGCGAGCGCGAGGTAAACGGCGGCGAAATCCGTGACGGCGATCAGTTCCGCCAGGGTCTCCAGCTCGTCGCCCGCCTCGGGTTCCAGTTCGCTGATCGGGGTGTCGTGGCTCAGCGCGAGGTCGCGGGCGGCGGGTGCGGCGGTGAGGCCGCCGAGGGGGCGGTCCCGGAGCAGCACCACGCGCGCGTGCAGCGCGGGCGGCTCGTCCACGCGGTCGCGGAAGAAGTCGTCGGGGTCGGCGCTGGCGGCGAGCGGTCCGGCGAGCAGGGCGCTGTGCGCGGCCAGGGCCTCGGGGAGTTCGGCGACCAGGGCGGGACGGCCGGCCAGTTCGGCGAGGGCGGCGGCGAAGCGGCGGCCCGCGGGGCCGGCCGAGTCGCCCTCGGTCCAGACCACCGGGAGCGCGTCGGCGAGTTCCACGGCGAGGGCCTTGGCGGGGTTGCTGTAGGTCACGATGGCCGGTCCGCAGCGTTCGGCGACGAGGTCGAGGCGGTCGGCGACCTTGTCCAGGGCTTCCGGCGGCGCGTTGACCAGGCCGATGCGGTCGAGGAGCGCGAGCAGCGGGGTGAGCAGCGCCCACAGGACGCCCGGTGAGGAGCCGGCCAGCGGCTCGCCGTGGTCGTAGGGGGCGGTCGCCATCGGCAGGAACATGCCGTGGGCGCCGGCCACGGCCTCCGCGAGCGGGGTGCCGGCGGGGGCCACGGCGGCCACCGAGCAGCCACGCCGGTAGGCCTGGTCGACGAGGAGGGAGAGGCTGGGTTCGGCGCCGTCCGGGGTGGCGATCAGCAGCAGGTCGACCGAGCCGGCCCAGCCGGGGAGTTCCCAGCGCAGGGCGCCCGCCGCCGGGGCGACACCGGTGGCGGCGAGGCGGATGACGGGGCTGCCGGGTCCGGCCAGGCTGCCGAGGAAGTCGGCGGCGTGGGTGGCGGCGACGCCGGGGCCCGCGATCAGGACGGCACGGGGCCGGCCGTCCGGCTTCAGCTCCTGGACGCCGGCCTCGGTGGCGTGCCGGGCCGCGGTACGGACGCGGGCGCCCGCCTCGGCCGCACCGCGCAGCAGACCTCGGCGGTCGGCCTCGGCGAGGGCCTCCGGGGTGTCGAGCAGCGATTCGTCGAGCATGGGAGCGGCCTCCGGTCGCCGGGGTCCTGTTCCTTGGTCCTGATGCGGTTGCGGGGTGCTGCTTACGCAGGGCGGCGGGCCTCGTCGACGAGGAGGACGGGGATCCCGTCGCGGACCGGGTACGCCAGGCCGCAGTCCTGGCCGGTGCAGATCAGCTCGGTGTCCTGCTCCTTGAGGGGGGCGTGGCAGGCCGGGCAGGCGAGGATCTCCAGGAGGCCGGCTTCGAGCGGCATGGGGTTTCCCTTCGGGGGGCGGTATGTTCGCGTGCGGTCAGGGTACCGCCGGTGAGGTGGGTGGAGCTGACCTCGGCCGACGGGTGCGCGTCCGCCGGCGTGACCGCCCGAGGGGCCGCGCCGCGGGCGGCTGTCTCAGGCCCTGATGACGGCCAGGACCTCGTCCCGCACCTTGGTCATCGTCGCCTCGTCCCTCGCCTCCGCGTTCAGGCGGAGGAGGGGTTCCGTGTTGGACGGGCGGACGTTGAACCACCAGTCGGCCGCGGTGACGGTGAGGCCGTCCAGTTCGTCGAGGGTCACGTCGTCGCGGTCCCCGTACGCCGCGCGGAGGGCCGCCAGGCGGGCCTGCTGGTCGGCGACCGTGGAGTTGATCTCGCCGGAGCCGGTGTAGCGGTCGTACTGGGCGACGAGTGCGGAGAGCGGGCCGTCCTGGCCGCCGAGGGCCGCCAGGACGTGCAGGGCGGCCAGCATGCCGGTGTCGGCGTTCCAGAAGTCCTTGAAGTAGTAGTGGGCCGAGTGCTCGCCGCCGAAGATGGCGCCGGACCTCGCCATCTCGGCCTTGATGAACGAGTGGCCGACGCGGGTGCGGACCGGGGTGCCGCCGTTCTCCAGGACCACCTCGGGGACGGTCCAGGACGTGATCAGGTTGTGGATGACCGTGCCCTTGCCGCCGTTGCGGGCGAGTTCGCGCGCGGCCACGAGAGCCGTGATCGCCGACGGGGAGACCGGGTCGCCGTTCTCGTCGACGACGAAGCAGCGGTCCGCGTCGCCGTCGAAGGCCAGGCCGAGGTCGGCGGACTCCTGGCGGACGCGCTGCTGGAGGTCCACGAGGTTGGCCGGGTCGAGCGGGTTGGCCTCGTGGTTCGGGAAGGTGCCGTCCAGCTCGAAGTACATCGGGACCAGGGTCAGCGGCAGTCCTTCGAAGACCGTCGGGACGGTGTGCCCGCCCATGCCGTTGCCCGCGTCGACCACGACCTTCAGGGGGCGGATGGAGGTCAGGTCGACGAGCGAGCGCAGGTGCGTCGCGTAGTCGGTCAACGTCTCGCGGGTGGTGATCGTTCCCGGGGTCCGCGCGGGGGCCGGTGCGCCTTCCCGCGACCAGCGTTCGGCCAGGTCGCGGATCTCCGCCAGGCCCGTGTCCTGGCCGACCGGCGCGGCGCCCGCGCGGCACATCTTGATGCCGTTGTACCGCGCCGGGTTGTGCGAGGCCGTGAACATGGCGCCGGGGAGGCCCAGGGCACCCGAGGCGTAGTACAGCTGGTCCGTCGAGCACAGGCCGATCTCGGTGACGTCGACGCCCCGGGCCGCCGCGCCGCGCGCGAAGGCGCGGGACAGGCCGGGCGAGGAGGGCCGCATGTCGTGGCCGACCACGATCGCGGCGCCGCCGGTCACCTGGACGAACGCGGCGCCGAACAGCTCGGCGAGTGCCTCGTCCCACTGGTCCGGGACCACCCCGCGCACGTCGTACGCCTTCACGATCTGCGACAGATCAGCAGCAGCCACAGGCCAACCCTCCTGGAGTCCTCACGGTCGCCCCAAGCTACCTGCCCCGGGTAAGCGCCGGACGCGGGCTCCCTCGGCGCGCTGCCCACGGTGGACAGACGTGACCAGCGATGAACGTGCGGTGGCGGACGTCGAAATGGCGGACGCGCGCCGTCTCCGGTTCACCCACGGGGTGTTGACGGCGTTCCGCCGGATGGGGAGCAGGCCGAAGGGGGCGCCTTGTTCGGCGTCCACGCGAGGCAATCCGGGCTGCGGGGCGGTCAGTTGTCCGGGGAGCGCAGCACCCGCAGGTGGCCGCGGCGTGCGACCTCCCTGGGATCCGCGCCGCGTCCGCCGCCGCCCGCCTCCGCCGCCCGCTCCTGGGGACGGGCAGCCTCGCGCACCGCGTTGGCGAGCGCTTCCAGGTCGTCACCGCTCGGCCGCGCGGGGGCGGAGCCGTCGAGGAGCCGGACGACCTCCCAGCCGCGCGGGGCGGTGAGGCGCTCGGAGTGCTCGGCGCACAGGTCGTAGCAGTGGGGTTCGGCGTAGGTGGCGAGCGGGCCGAGGACCGCGGTCGAGTCGGCGTAGACGTACGTCAGCGTCGCGACGGCGGGTCGGCCGCAGGCGGTTCGCGAACAGCGACGTACAGGGCTCACGACGTTGGACGGTACCGCACTCTTGAGCGGGCCGCGACGACTCTCCCTCAGGTCACTCCCCCGTGTCGTAGTGTGAAACGCCCCACACGCCCCTTCTGACATACCTTGCTGACCTGCGTTGACGGGGCCGTCCGGAATACCGGACAGCACCGCATCCGGTCATGATCCGGTACAAAAACCGTCAATTGCCTTGAGCTCATCGGACGTGTGGAGATACGGAAACGAGCCCGACCTTGGCCGGATCGGTCGCCCTGCGAGACGCCGCCGGGCGGTGCCGGAGCGCTGTCGGAGCGTGGAACGGCGCGGGCGGCGCCCGCGAGGATTACGCTTCATCAGTGATGGACAACCGTGTACCGCCCCGGGCCGCCGGCCCCGGGCCTCGTCGACGCGATCGCCACGGTCGGGGGATGCGCGGGCCGATCGCACCGCCTCAGGTGCCGCTGGCCGCGAGCCGCGCCGACGCGTTCGCGGATCTGGTGCAGGACTCCGTGGAGCGCCTGGAGCGGCGCTGGCCGCAGCTGGCCGACATCGACTTCCTGGTGCTGGAGGTGCCCCGGCTCCAGGACCGGCACGGTGACGGCTGGAGCGACGAGGCGGTGCCGCTGGGCGGTGTCATACCCGCGCGTGAGGGACGCCGGGCGCGCGTGGTGGTCTACCGGCGGCCGGTCGAGATCCGCACCAAGGGGCGTGACGAGCGGGCCGCGCTGGTGCACGAGGTCGTCGTCGAACAGGTCGCCGAGCTGCTCGGACTCACCCCGGAGACGGTGGATCCCCGGTACGGCGAGGACTGAGCCCTCGGCGCCGTCGCCCGGCGCCGCTCGGCCACCGCTCGCGCACCGCTACTTCTGCAGCACCGCCACGTCCTGGTCCGCCACCGGTACGGCGACCGTGCCGCGGTCGTCCGGGAGGGTCTGGATCGTGAAGCCCGGGACCCCTTCCTCGGTGGCCGCGAGGGTGCGGGCGCCGTAGACCGGGCCGCCGGAGAGCGCCTCCACGGTCAGCGCGTAGGTGCCCTTCAGGCCGGACGGGACGGGTGCGTCGACGTCCTGGGTGGTGCCCGACTTGATCGTGAACGTCTTGGACACCGCCGTGCCGCCCTCGCTGCCCGCCGACGCCGTGACCTTCACCTGTGCGGTGCCGGTGGGGGCGGTCAGGGAGAGCGTGCTGCCCTTGCCGCTGTTGTCGGCGGACGTCGCGCGCGTGCCGACCGGCGCGGTCGCCGGGATGTACGCGGTCTCCTGCTTGGCGCCCTTGCCACGGGTGACCCGCAGCGCGGCCACCACCGGCACCGACTGGTCGGTGGGCGTGAGGACGATCGAGCCCGCCTCGCCGCGCGTGACGGGGCCCAGGTCGGTCGCGGTGGTCAGGCCGGCCTTCACGTGCAGCGTCTCGTTGCCGGCCGGGGTGATCAGGCCGTCCGGGGAGGCCAGGCGGACCTTCAGGTCGGCGTCGGAGTCGCCGGGGGTGAAGGCGATCAGCCGGACGTCGGTGGCGTCCTTCGGGATGCCCGGCAGCACCAGGCTGCCCGCCGGATCGGCGGAGGCGGCCAGCCAGTCGCCGCCGCTCTTGTCGTCCAGGGCCTGCACGCTCGCGCCGACCCGGCCGCTGCGCACGTTCACGTGCACGGTCAGGTCGGTCTGCCGCTCCTCGCTGAGGGTGGACAGCAGGACCGGCTCACTGGCGTGCGGCTGGACCGTGATGCCCTCCCCCACCGTCGACTTGAGCTGGCCGTCCTTGCCGTACAGCTCGACGTCGACCACGGCGGCGCTGTCGTCGGGGTTGGTGAGGTGCACGTAGTCGGTGCGGCCGGCGGCGGTGCTGGCGCCGGGGAACCAGAAGTCGGTGTCGGCGCCGGTGCAGTTGACCCCCTGGAGGCCGCGGCCGGTGCCGGCGGCGACCTCGGTGGTCTCCTGGACCGTCCAGCCGGGCGCGTACCTGCCTTCGGCCGTACCGACGTAGGCGGGCCCGTCGGCGCCCGAGGTGTCCCCGGTGGCCGGCGTCCCGGGTGCCTTCGGCGTCAGGACCGGCTTGGCGGTCTTCTTCTTGCCGCCGCCACTGCTCTTGCCGCTGCCGTTCCCGTCCGCCGACTGCTCGGTGGCCGCCTGGAGTTCGGCCTTGCCGTCGTTCGTGGTGCCCTTGGTGACGGGCGTGAACGACGTGTACGAGGTGTCGGCGATGTCGGACAGGCTCGGCGCCGGGCACAGCAGGCTGGTGCGCTCCACGGGCAGCTGGGCGGCCGCCTCGGCGGTGTGCGCGGAGGACGTGGCCGGCTGGTTGAGCACGGCGAACCCGGTGACCGCCGCGAGCGCGGTCGTACCGGCGAACAGGGAGAGGGTGGTGCGGTTCACTGCTGGCTCCCGTCGTGGTGCTCGCCGCCGGTGCCGTGGTGCTGCTGGGCGGCCGGGTCGTAGGCGGGGTCGTAGCCCTGCTGGTACGTCGGGTCGTACGTCCCCTGCCCCTGCTGCCCGCCGTAGCCGTACGGGTCGTACTGGCCGGTCTGGTACGGGTCGTAGGTCCCCTGGTCGTAGCCCTGCTGGTACTGGCCGGCGTTCTGGTACTGGTCGGCGTAGCCGGTGTGGTAGCCGTCGGCCTGGGGGTAGGAGGCGGGGTCCCACTCGTCGTACGACTGCTGCTGCGGGACCGCGGCCGGAGTCTGCTCCTCTGCCGCCGTCTCCGGGACGGCGGCCGGGTGGCCGGTGTCCTCGTCCGGCGGGGCCGCCTCCTCCTCGGCTTCCGCCTGGGCGCGCAGACGGCGGGCGCGGCGGCCCTCGCCTTCGGTCGCCCGGGCGGGGATCGGCTCCTCCTCGGGGAGGTCGTCGTCGACGTCGCGGCGGCGGCCGGGCAGGGCGAGGACGGTCAGGACGACGGCGAGCGCGCCCTGTGCCCACAGCCAGGCGGTGTGGGTGAACGGGGTGTCGTAGGTGACGTCCAGTCTGCCGCCGGCGGAGGGGAGTGCGAAGCCCTGGGCCCAGCCGTCGACGGTGGTGCGGGTGAGCGGCTTGCCGTCCAGGGTGGCCGTCCAGCCGGGCGCGGCCGTGTCGGCCAGGCGCAGGATCCGGCCGTCGGCGCCGCTCGGGATCGTGGTGTGGATGTCGACGGCTCCGGCGGGGACCGAGGCCGGGGTGCCGGAGCCGTTCGCGGAGACGATCATCGCTCGGGAGACCTGCTGGTCGACCCGCCACAGGGCGCCGCCGTCCTGCTGGCTGAGCCGGGTCAGGCCGGGCGTGGCGTCCAGCACGCGCGCGATGTCGCGCGGGGCGCCCCGGTGGACGAGGACATAGCGCACCGCGAACCCGCCGAGCTGGTCGGCCTGGTCGGCGCCGGAGCCGGCGACCAGGTTGGCGACGACCTTGTCGAGCGTGGCGTTCTCGCCGTCGGCGGCGACCGCTTCGGCGTCTCCCATGCGGGCGCCGGAGCCGCGCACCAGCATGTAGTCCACGTGTGCGGTGCTGTCGCTGTCCAGGACGAGGGTGCGGACCTGGTCGCTGGTGGTGCTGTCCTCGGCGACGAACGCGGGAACCTGTGCGGGGTTCCGGCGCTCGACCGGGCCGTCGGCGCCCGCGATCATCCAGCCTGCGGCGAGGAGCAGGGGGCCCGCGGCGGAGGCGAAGGCGATCAGGGCGGCGACCGGCTGGCGCCAGCCGAAGCTCTGCTCGGCGACCCGCGAGCGTGCGCCGTCGGCGCCGAGCGCGGCGGCGGACAGGATCGCGATGCCGTAGACGAGGGTGGCCGGGCCCGCCCAGGCGGAGCTGTTGGACAGGACCGCGAAGACCAGGCCGACCAGGGCGACCGCCCAGGCGGTGCGGATCGCGGTCTGGCGCTCGGAGCGCAGCAGGGCGGCCAGTGCGGCCAGGACGATGCCGATGAGCATCAGGCCGTCGAGCGTGCCGGGGCCGCCCGGGCTGGCGCCGAGCAGGTCGAGGGCGGAGGCCGCCGAGGCGCCGTACTCCAGTCCGGCTTCCTTGAAGAAGCCGGACGGCAGCAGGGTCAGCGACCAGGGGGCGAGGATCAGCAGCGGGGTGCCGAGCTGGGTCAGCAGCCGCAGTCCGGAGGCGACCAGGTCGGTGCGGCGGACGGCCAGTACGGCGACGCCGAGGACCAGGGCGATCGGCCAGACGATCGGGGTGAACGCGGTGGTGATGGTCAGCAGCAGCGCGTACGCCCAGGTGGCGCGCCAACTGCCGCGGGCTCCGGAGGAGTTCGCCAGGCCGCCGGCCGCGACGCCCGCGCGGGCGATGAGCGGCAGCAGGACGGCGAGGACGGCGGTGCCGATCCGGCCGCCGGCGAGGGCGCCGGTGGCGGCCGGCAGGAAGGCGTAGGCGACGGCCGCCCAGGCGCGCAGCAGCCGCGAGGCGACCAGCGGCCGGGAGGCGAAGTAGGCGGTGAACCCGGCCAGTGGCACGGAGGCCACCAGCAGGACGGTGACGGCGAGTCCGGTCGAGCCGAACAGCACGGTGGCCAGCGAGGCGACGATCGCGAGGTAGGGCGGCGCGGCCGGGGTGCCGCCGGCGCCGACCGCGTGCCAGGCGTCGAGGTAGCTCGACCACAGGGCACCCGCGCTGCCCGGGGCGGGCAGCAGGGCGCCGCCCGCGAGCGCGCCGCTGCCGAGCAGGGCGCGGCAGGCGGCCAGCGAGATGAGGAGCAGTGCCAGGAAGAGCACCGGGCCCGGTTTGCGGGCGATGCGCTTGAGGCGGGCGAACTGCTCGATCTCCAGGAAGTCGGCGTCGTCGCCGCCGGGTCCGGACTCGACGGCGCCGCCGTGCCGGCCGGCGGCGGAGACCTCGTCGTCGGCGCCGAAGAAGTTGCCCGCGACCTGTTCGACGGTGGCCCGGACGGTGGCGCCGGGCGGCGGGAACAGCGCGCGCAGCTCGCCCTTGTCGAGCCGGGAGGGGCCGCGCCGGCCCCGTCCTGCGATGATCCGCTCGGGCCGCAGCAGGGTGCCGAGCAGGCCGCGGATCTCGTCGAGGGCCTGTCCGGGGACCTTGCCGACGAGATAGGCGACCGTGCGCAGCAGGGTGCCGAGGACCAGCCGTACCAGCAGCCAGGGCAGCGCGGCGGTACGGGCGTTGACGAGCAGGGTGTAGACCGCGCCGGCCTTGTCGACCTTGTGCGGGGAGGCCGTGGTACGGCCCGCGCAGTCGACGGCGCGGCGCTCGCGGGAGGCGGCCTCGGCGTGCCGTACGACGGCTTCGGGGGCGACCAGGACGCGGTGTCCCGCGTTGTGCGCGCGCCAGCACAGGTCGACGTCGTCGCGCATCAGGGGCAGCCGGCGGTCGAAGCCGCCGAGTTCCTCGAAGACGTCGCGGCGGATCAGCATGCCGGCGGTGGAGACGGACAGCACGGGCCGGACGTGGTCGTGCTGTCCCTGGTCCTGTTCCCGGCGGTCCAGGCCGGTCCAGCGGCGGCCGGAGTTGGCGATGGTGACGCCGACCTCCAGCAGCTGCCTGCGGTCGTACCAGCCGCGCAGCTTGGGGCCGACGACCGCCACGTCGTCGCGGCCCAGCTCCAGCTCGTTGTCCACGACCCGCAGCAGCTCGGCGAGTGCGTCGGGTTCGGGGGCGCAGTCGTCGTGGAGCAGCCACAGCCACTGGATGGGCTCGCCGTAGGGCAGTTCGGGCATGTCGTAGGCGTCGTCGCGCCACTGCCGGGTGACCGGGTCCCAGCCGCTGGGCCGCTTCAGGTACGGCAGCTCGTCCGGAGTGAGGACGGGCGCGGTGCGGGCCGCCTCCTCGACGGCCTGGCCGAAGCCGGTGCGCCGGGCGAGGTGCACGACGCCCGCGTCGCCGAGGGACTCGGCGAGCAGCTGGGCGGAGTCGTCCGCGCTGCCGGTGTCGGCCGCGACCGCGTACTGGACGGGGCGCTCCTGGCCGAGCAGCCCGGCGAGCGCGTCGGGGAGCCAGCGGGCACCGTCGTGGGAGACGAGGACCGCGGTCACCACGTGACGCGGGAACTCGGGCGGGCGGGTCAGGTCAAACCCCGCTGGGGCAGCCGCCGCTTGGGCTGCCGTGTGACTGTGCACGGACATCGAGGTACGGGCCCCGGTTCGATGGACTGCGGTGGACTCCTGCGCCCGCTGGTGGCGGCGAGGCGTCTCGGACGAGCGCCCACACTATCGGCTGGTCATGCCGACGGCCCGCCGCCTGTGGATAACCCACGGGCGACGGGCCGTTCACGCAGCTCAGATGGGTACGTCCGGTGGGCGTCCGGTCAGACGGCGGCCTTCTTGAGGCGGCGGCGCTCCCGTTCGGAGAGTCCGCCCCAGATGCCGAACCGCTCGTCGTTGGCGAGGGCGTACTCGAGGCATTCGGAGCGCACCTCGCAGGCGAGGCAGACCTTCTTGGCCTCTCTGGTGGAGCCGCCCTTCTCGGGGAAGAAGGACTCGGGGTCGGTCTGGGCGCACAGCGCGCGCTCCTGCCAGCCGAGTTCCTCGTCCGCGTCGTCGACCAGCAGTTGCTGCACCAGCTCGGTCATGTGCGCCCCTCGTCTGTCTTTCGCGTCCCCGTGCCTGGCCGTCACCGATGTCGGCTGAACGACACGAGTGAAATTACAAGTGTGCTGCTCCGGGCGAGTCAAGCCGAGATCTGCTATTGGGCCCGTTATTCACTCTGCGGAACCAAGGCCGTGCGGAAAGTGTTCAAATCGGCATAAACCTTGACACGCAAAAGGGGCCCGTCCGCGGGCCTCCGACCCCATACAGAGGTTGTACGGAGAAGGACGCCCAGATGTTCGATCGCGTTCCGCAGCGGCTCGCGCGGCCGGTTGTGCGCCATGTGTCCCGGGTACCCACTGAGCAAACCTTTCGGCAGCGAGGTGAACCGGATGAGGTGAAACATGTCCCACATACCGGGCGTCGAGTTGACACGGCAGGTGTGAACCGATGTCCTTGTGGGCATGCTCGCGAACTTGGCACTCACCTCGACCCGCACCGCCGGGTCCCACGGTGCTGCCCGCGCTCGCTGTAGCTGTTGCTGTTCCAGCTGTTGAGCCACAGCCGTATCCCGGCCGCTCCGGCTGCGGACCGAGTCCCCAGGGCCCGGTTCCCGCCAGACGTTCCCCTCTGACCTCCTTCACTGAGGAACCACCGCACCCCATGAACAGCGACAACGACCTCCAGATCGCCGGCGACATCCTCGAGGTCCAGCACCTGCTGCAGCCCCCGCGCGAGCACCCGGCCACCGTGGCCGAGTTCGTCGGCCTGGCCCGTGCGATCGCCGCCGACCGCGCGCAGTGGGAGCACCTCGTCGCGTACGACGCGACCAGCCGCTGGTACCACCGGCTGCGCACCGGCCCCGGCTACGAGGTGTGGCTGCTGTCCTGGGTGCCCGGACAGGGCAGCGGACTGCACGACCACGGCCGCTCCGCCGGCGTGCTGACCGTCCTGGAGGGCACCCTCACGGAACGCACGGAGCGCGGCACGCGCACGCTGTCCGCCGGCGCACAACGAGTCTTCGCACCGGGGTACGCGCACGAGGTGCTGAACGGCGCGCTGGAGCCCGCGGTGAGCCTGCACATCTACTACCCGGGCCTGACCGAGATGCCGATGCACCCGAGTGCCGGTGCCGTTTGCGAGGCCCGTCCGGCGGCTGTGTGACGCATTGTCGGAGCCGCCTGCAAGACTTGGCGCATGCGCATTGTGGTTCTGGCAGGCGGTATCGGCGGTGCCCGGTTCCTGCGCGGTCTCAAGAAGGCCGTGCCGGACGCCGAGGTGACCGTCATCGGCAACACCGGGGACGACATCCACCTCTTCGGGCTGAAGGTGTGCCCCGACCTCGACACGGTGATGTACACCCTCGGCGGCGGCATCAACGAGGAACAGGGCTGGGGGCGCGCCGACGAGACCTTCCACCTCAAGGAGGAGCTCGCCGCCTACGGAGTGGGGCCGGACTGGTTCGGGCTCGGTGACCGGGACTTCGCGACGCACATCGTACGCACCCAGATGCTGGGCGCCGGCTATCCGCTGAGCGCGGTGACCGAGGCGCTGTGCGACCGCTGGAAGCCGGGCGTGAAGCTGATCCCGATGACCGACGACCGGGTCGAGACCCATGTCGCCGTGGAGGTCGACGGCGAGCGCAAGGCGGTCCACTTCCAGGAGTACTGGGTGCGGCTTCGGGCGTCGGTGCCCGCCCACGCGGTCGTCCCGGTCGGTGCCGAGCAGTCCAAGCCGGCGCCCGGCGTCCTGGAGGCCCTCGCCGAGGCCGACGTGATCCTCTTCCCGCCGTCCAACCCGGTGGTCTCCGTCGGCACCATCCTCGCCGTGCCGGGCGTCCGCGAGGCGATCGCGGACGCCGGGGTGCCGGTGGTGGGCCTCTCCCCGATCGTCGGGGACGCGCCGGTGCGCGGGATGGCCGACAAGGTGCTCGCGGCCGTGGGAGTGGAGTCGACGGCGGCGGCGGTCGCCGAGCACTACGGCTCGGGACTGCTGGACGGCTGGCTCGTCGACACCGTGGACGCCGGCAGCGTCGGGCGGATCGAGGCGGCCGGCATCCGCTGCCGGGCGGTACCGCTGATGATGACCGATCTGGACGCGGCCGCCCAGATGGCGCGGGAAGCGCTGGCGCTGGCCGAGGAGGTGCGCGGGTCATGAGCGACGCGGTGCCCGGGTACCGGGTGTGGGCGCTGGCCGGGATCCCCGAGGTCCGGCCCGGCGACGACCTGGCCAAGCTGATCGCCGCGACCGGGCCCGAGCTGGCCGACGGGGACGTGGTGATCGTCACGTCGAAGATCGTGTCCAAGGCCGAGGGGCGGATCGTCGAGGCGACCGACCGGGAGGCGGCGATCGACGCCGAGACCGTGCGGGTGGTGGCCCGGCGCGGAACCCTGCGGATCGTGGAGAACCGGCTGGGTCTGGTGATGGCGGCGGCCGGGGTGGATGCCTCCAACACCCCTTCCGGGACCGTGCTGTTGCTGCCCGAGGACCCCGACGCCTCGGCCCGTGCCGTCCGCGCGGGGCTGCGGGACGCGCTGGGCGTCAATGTCGGGGTGGTCGTCACGGACACCTCCGGGCGGCCCTGGCGCGCGGGGCTCACGGACGTCGCCATCGGCGCCGCCGGGGTGCGCGTGCTGGACGACCTGCGCGGAGGCGTGGACGCGTACGGCAATCCGCTGGTGGCCACGGTCGTCGCCACCGCCGACGAACTGGCCGCCGCCGGTGACCTGGTGAAGGGCAAGGCGACCGGAATGCCGGTCGCCGTGGTGCGCGGTCTCGCCCACGTCGTGACCGACGCGGACGAGGACGGCGACGACGCGCGGGCGCTGGTGCGGGGCGCGGCCAGTGACATGTTCCGGCTCGGCACCTCCGAGGCGGTCCGCGAAGCCGTCACGCTCCGACGGACCGTGCGGGCGTTCACCGACGATCCCGTCGACCCCGGTGCGGTACGACGGGCGGTCGCCGCGGCCGTGACCGCGCCGGCGCCGCACCACACGACACCGTGGCGGTTCGTGCTCCTGGAGTCGGCCGGGGCCCGGACCCGGTTGCTGGACGCGATGCGCGACGCCTGGGTCGCCGACCTGCGCAAGGACGGCAGGTCGGAGGAGTCGATCGCGAAGCGGGTGCGGCGGGGGGACGTGCTGCGCGACGCGCCGTATCTCGTCGTGCCCTGTCTGGTGATGGACGGGTCCCACACGTACGGGGACCCGCGGCGGGACGCCGCCGAGCGGGAGATGTTCGTGGTCGCCGCCGGGGCGGGCGTACAGAACCTCCTGGTCGCGCTGGCCGGGGAGCAGCTGGGGTCGGCGTGGGTTTCGTCGACGATGTTCTGTCGGGACGTGGTGCGGGAGGTGCTGGGGCTGCCGCAGGGGTGGGATCCCATGGGGGCGGTCGCGGTGGGCCGCGCCGCGGAGGAGCCGCGGCAGCGGGCGCCCCGGGAGGTGGGGGACTTCATCGAGGTGCGGTGAGTTCCGTGCCCGAGGTCCGAGGGGATCGGGCTTCGGGGAAGGGCGCGGACCAGTGGGGGCCGGTGGGGGCCGACGCGCGGTTCCTCCCCCAGCCTGCGGCCGGGGGTGCCCCAGCGCCCCCGGCGGGGGCGCTGGCACTTAGGCTCATGGGCACAGCAGGCACTTCACACATCCGGGATCTTTCGTGGCTGGACGGTTCTCTCCGCGGCCCACTCGTACGACCGTGCGGGGTGGGCAGGTCGTCGTGCCCGCCGTGGGGGTGCCTCGGCAGGCCATGGCGCCCGGGCGGGTCCGGGTGTGGAAGCCGGACGGAGCGCTCGATCTGGGGCTCGTGCTCGGGCCGTTGCGGCGCGGGCCCGGAGATCCGACGTTCCGGGCCACGCCCGACGGGTCCGTGTGGCGGGCCAGTCTCACGCCTGCCGGGCCGGGGACGCTGCGGGTGCGGGCGTACGGCGGTGAGGTGCGCGGGGAGGCCTGGGGGCCCGGTGCCGAGTGGCTGCTGGAGCAGTTGCCCGAGTTGCTCGGTGCCGCCGACGACCCCTCCGTGTTCGTGCCCCGGCACCGGGTGGTAGCGGCTGCCCGGCATCGGCGGCCGGGACTGCGGCTGACGCGGACCGGGCTGGTGCTGGAGTCGTTGATCCCGTCGGTCCTGGAGCAGAAGGTCACCACCGACGAGGCGTACCGGGCCTGGCGGTTGCTGGTGCGCAGGTTCGGGGAGCGCGCGCCGGGGCCCGCGGGGGTGAGCGAGCGGCCGATGTGGGTGATGCCGGCGCCGCGGACCTGGGCGCTGATCCCGTCCTGGGAGTGGCACAAGGCCGGGGTCGACGACAAGCGGGCCTCGACGATCCTGCGTGCGGTACGGGTCGCCGCGCGGCTGGAGCAGGCCGTGGGGATGGCGGCGGAGGCCGCGCGGGCGCGGCTGGAGGTGGTGCCGGGGATCGGGCCCTGGACGTCCGCGGAGACCGTGCAGCGCAGTCATGGGGCCGCGGACGCGGTGACGGTCGGGGACCTGCATCTGCCGGGGATCGTGGGGTGGGCGCTGGCCGGGGACCGGCACGCCGACGACGAGGTGATGCTGCGGCTGCTCGAGCCGTACGCGGGCCAGCGGCACCGGGCGGCCAGGCTGATCCTGCTGAGCGGGAGCACCCCGGCGAGGCGGGCGCCGAAGATGTCACGGTGGGACATCGGCCGGTTGTGAGGTGCGGGTGGGTGCCGGGGTCGGGAGTTCGGCTCCGGCGCCGGCCGGGTGCCGCCGCGCCCGCCCGCACCGCCCCTTCGGGCTCCTGCCGGCCCCCTACTGGTCCGAGGAGAACCGCACCGCCCCCGCCGGGATCATCGCGTCGCACCACACTCTGGCGCCCTCGCGCAGCTCGTTGTCGGCGCCGATCACCGCGCCGTCGCCGATGACCGTGCCGGTGAGGACCGAGCGTTCGCCGACGCGCGCGTGGTTGCCGATCAGGGAGTCGGTGATGACCGCGCCGGGTTCGATCACGGCGCCCGGCAGGATCGTGGAGCCGAACACCCGCACGCCCTCCGCCACGGACGCGCCCTCGCCCACCACCGTGCCGCCCGCCAGCTTGGCGTCCACCGCCACCCGGGCCGTGGGGAGGATCAGCCGGTCGCCGCAGCGGCCGGGGACCGCGGGGGACGGGGCGCGGCCCAGGACGAGGTCCGCGGAGCCCCGGACGAAGGCCGCCGGTGTGCCCAGGTCCAGCCAGTAGGTCGAGTCCACCATGCCCTGTAGGTGCGCGCCGGCCGCCAGCAGCTCCGGGAAGGTCTCCCGCTCCACCGAGACCGGGCGGCCCGGCGGGATCGTGTCGATGACGGAGCGGCGGAAGACGTAGGCCCCCGCGTTGATCTGGTCGGTGACGATCTCCTCCGGCGTCTGCGGCTTCTCCAGGAACGCCCGCACCCGGCCCGTCCCGTCGGTGGGGACCAGGCCGTAGGCGCGCGGATCCGTCACCTTCGTCAGGTGCAGGGAGACGTCCGCGCCGGTCGACTCGTGCGTGGCCACCAGGGCGCGGATGTCCAGGCCCGTGAGGATGTCGCCGTTGAAGACCAGGACCGGGTCGTCGGGGCCCGAGCGCAGCCGGGAGGCGACGTTGCGGATCGCGCCGCCGGTGCCGAGCGGTTCCTCCTCGGTGACGTACTCGATGTGCAGGCCGAGCGCCGCGCCGTCGCCGAAGTACGGTTCGAAGACCTCGGCGAGGTAGCTGGTCGCGAGGACGATGTGATCCACGCCCGCCGCCCTGGCCCTGGCCAGTTGGTGCGTCAGGAACGGCACACCGGCCGCCGGGACCATCGGCTTCGGGGTGTGGACCGTGAGCGGGCGCAGCCGGGTGCCCTTGCCGCCGACCAGGAGGATCGCTTCTGTCACCTGTCGTCTCTGCTTCCTGCCGGGACCGGCCGAACTCGGTGTCGGCCGGCCAGTGTACGCAGCCCCTGCTCAGCGTCCCTGGAGGTGCGCGGAGCTGGTCCGGGCCGACCCGAGTCTGGCGTAGAGCTTGGCTCCCGGACAGTCGGTGGCATACCCGTCCCTATGGCCGGAGATCACATTCAGTCGTACGTTCTTCCCCTTTGGGTAGAGATTGCCACCCCCGGACCTCAGATATGTCTTCCCCGTCGGATTGGCCCCGTAGAGACCGAGCTTCCACGCGGTGAGCCGGGCGAGGGCGGTCACCGCGGCGGCGGGCGGCTTGTGCGAGTTGAACGTGCCGATCACGGCGATCCCCGTGCTGTTGCTGTTGAACCCCAGGGTGTGGGCGCCCTTGACGGCCTTCGCCACGCCCCCGGCGCGGCCCTCGTAGATGGTTCCGCACTTGTCGACGAGGAAGTTGTAGCCGATGTCCCGCCAGCCCATGCTCACCACGTGGTAGCGGTAGATACTGCGGATGACGGACGGGGCCTGTGAGCACTTGTACCCGTTGCCGGAGTCGGTGTGGTGGACGAAGGCCGCCTTGACCTTCCCCGTGTACACGAACCCCTTCTCGCGCAGCGACTCGTCGGCGCGCCAGCCGCGGCGGGTGACGATCCTCGGACGCGGTCCGATGTACGGCTTGCCGCGCGGGACGTCGACGCCGTCCAGGTCCAGCAGTTCGCGTTCGGTGTCCTCGCGGTCCAGCGCGGGGATCTCGGTGGCGCCGAAGGGGGCGAGGTCGGCGTTGGTGGCGGCCGTCGCGTCGTCCTCGGTGGGCAGCCCGTCGGCGGGTGAGCCCTGGGGCGGGGAGTCGGCGCCGGGGTCGACGAGTTCGAGGCGCAGCCCGGCGGGGAGCAGGTCGCGGCCGCCGTTGGCGAACGGACCGGGACCCTCGTCGGCCTCGGCCCGCACGCGCAGGTCGACGCCGTCCGAGTCGCCCACCCACAGGGGTGCGGTGGCGCCGTGCACCCGGCCCGACGCGGCCTCCGCCGTGTCCGGATCGGCACCGTGGTCGGCGTTGTGCGTGTCGACGTCCTGCCAGCCCGACCAGGTACCGGTACCGGCGGACCGGGTGCGCACCTGGACCGTGCCGTGCAGTTGGGTTCCGGGGTTGTCCCAGACGACGCCGACGAGCGAGAAGTGCCGTACGTCCTGCCGGAACACGCCCTGCTCGGGGGCCCGGCCGAGGACGCGTTCGCGGGTGCGGGGGGCGAGGGGCAGCGACTGGGTGCTGCCTGCCGTGCCGGTCGACAGGCCCCGTACCGGCACCGCCACGGGCGCCGCGGCCGCGGACGGCGTGTTCAGGACGGCCGGCGGAAGGGCGAGGGCCGCCGCACAGGTGATGCCGATCGAGGAAGTCAGGTATCCACGCATGCCCCTGATGTTGAACACAGTATGACAAATATGTCCATTACGGATGTGACGGTCCGTCGGACGCGGTTGCGCCGAACCGGTGGCGTCGGCGGCCGGTGCGGGCGGCGGCCGCGGCGTACCCTTGCGCGGGTGAACGCCACCGATCGCACCCCTGCCGACCTGCTGCGTTCCGCGCTCGCCGCGGACCCCGGACGCCCCCTGGTGACCTTCTACGACGACGCGACGGGCGAACGCGTCGAATTGTCCGTGGCCACCTTCGCCAATTGGGTGGCCAAGACGGCGAACCTGTTGCAGTCCGACCTCGCGGCGCAGCCCGGCGACCGGGTGGCGCTGCTGCTGCCCGCGCACTGGCAGACGGCCGTGTGGTTGCTGGCCTGTTCGTCGGTGGGTGTGATCGCCGACGTGGCCGGGGAGCCGGCGGCCGCCGACGTGGTGGTGAGCGGACCGGACGCGCTGGAGGCGGCCCGGGCCTGCCGGGGGGAGCGGGTCGCTCTCGCGCTGCGGCCGCTGGGCGGGCGGTTCCCGCGGACGCCGGAGGGCTTCGTCGACTACGCCGTCGAGGTGCCGAGCCAGGGGGACCGGTTCGTGCCGTTCTCGCCCGTCGACCCGGACGAGCCCGCGCTGATCGTCGCCGGGGCGGAGATGAGCGGGGCCGAGGTGGTGGAGCGGGCGGTCGGTGACGCACCGGGGCTCGATCTGACCGGGCCCGGGTCCCGGATGCTCTCGGGGCTGGGGTTCGACACGTGGGAGGGGCTGAGCGCGGGGTTGTACGCGCCGCTGGCCGTCGGGGGATCCGTGGTCCTGTGCCGGCATCTGGACGAGGTGGGTGAGGAAGGGGTCGCGAAGCGGATCGAGAGCGAGCGGGTCACGGCCTCCGCCCGCTGAGCGTCGTGCGGGAGCGTCCCTGAAACCGGGCGGACCACTCGTCAGCAGGGCGGACCACTCGTCCAAGTGGCGTAGCCGCCACCGCCGTCGCCCCCGTCCCGGGGCACGGTGGAACCGTGACCGACGTCGTAGGGGCATCCGCCACCGGGTCCGGGCTCGCCCGGCGACGGCGTCGGCGCCTGCTCCGGGGTGCGGCGCTCGCCATGGGGGTGCTCACCCTCGGTGCGGTCGGCGGGGGCTGGGCGCTCTACGACAGGCTCAGCGACAACATCACCGCCGACGAGGCGGCCGCCGCCGAGCTCGCCCGGTACGAGCGGGAGCGGCCCACCGCGCTGGTGCGGGGCGCGCAGAACATCCTGGTGATCGGGTCGGACACCCGCACGGGCGACGGGAACCGCCGCTACGGCAGGGACTCGGGAACCGAGCGGTCCGACACCACGATCCTGCTCCATCTGGCCGCCGGCCGGCGCACCGCCACCGCGGTGTCGCTGCCCCGGGACCTCATGGTGCACGTGCCCGGGTGCCTGCGGCGCGACGGGCGGCGCAGCGCACCCTCCTTCACGATGTTCAACTCGGCCTCCGCGGTGGGAGGTTCGGCCTGCACCGTGCGTACCGTCGAGAAGCTGACGCACCTCCGGATCGACCATTACGCGGTCGTCGAGTTCAGCGGGTTCAAGGACGTGGTCGACGCCGTCGGCGGGGTGCAGGTGTGCCTGCCGCAGCCGATCGACGACAAGGCGGCGAAACTGCGGCTGCCCGCCGGGCGGGTCACGCTCGACGGGGAGCGGGCGCTGGGGTACGTACGGGCGCGCAAGTCGCTGGGGGACGGCAGCGACACCGACCGGATGGACCGGCAGCAGCGGTTCCTGGGGGCGCTCGTCGACAAGGTGCAGAGCGGCGGCGTACTGCTGAACCCGGCGAAGCTCTACCCCCTGCTGGTCGCGGCGACGTCCGCGCTCACCACCGACCCCGAACTGGCCAGTCTGCGCGGCCTCTACCAGCTCGTGCGGGGGCTGCGGGACATCCCCACCGAGCACGTGCAGTTCCTCACCGTGCCACGGGAGCCGTATGTGTACGACTCCGATCGCGACCAGCTCGTGGCGGGCCGCGCGGAGGCGCTGTTCGCGCTGCTGCGGGCCGACCGGCCCGTGAAGGTCGGCGAGCAGGGCGGGGGTTCGGGCGGGAAGCCCGGAACCTCTCCGCCCCCCGCGTTTCGCGGGAACACCGCCGCCGAGGACAGTTGCGAGTAAAGCACTCGCCAAGGCGGCGAACTTCCGTGGCGTTCGTTGTCAGTTAAATGGGATGGATTGCCCGCTTGTAGGGAGGAGGAATTTGTCACTGGCGTCACTCGTCGCCGAACCGGGCGGATAGTGTGAGCGTTCCGGTGCACCCGGCCACGAGGTCCGTCCTGGGGTCGTGCACTGCACAACGTGACCGAGCGCCTTGGTGGGGGGAAGGCGCCGCGTGGCCCCGACGGAGGATTCGGACAACCGTGGACGCGCAAGGCCGTGGGCGGGCGGACAACATCGATCCCGCAGACCAGTGGGTGCTCAATCCGGACACCGGCGAATACGAACTGCGACTGACGCCTTCCGCACCGCAGTCGGCGGCGCCGCAGGCGGCGGTACCGGGCCCGCGCAGGCCGTCGGCCCCGACGGCCCCGACGCGCAGCGCCCCGAGCGGTACGCCCGAGGTGCCCGGGCAGCGCCGACGGCGCGGCGAGCCCGAGCCGCCGCCCGGCCGCCGCTCCCGGCGGCAGCCGGTGCAGAAGAAGTCGAAGGCCAAGAAGGCACTGCTGTGGACCGGCGGGTCGATGGCCTTCGTGCTGGTCGCCGTCTCGGCCGCCGGCTACCTGTACATCAAGCACCTCAACGACAACATCACGTCCGTCTCCGACGACGGGGCGAGCACCGGTGGCTTCAGCAAGGACAAGGCGATCAACCTGCTGATCATCGGTACCGACAAGCGCACCGGCAAGGGCAACGAGGGCTACGGCGACACGGGCAGCGTCGGGCACGCCGACACCAACATCCTGCTGCACATCTCCAAGGACCGCTCGAACGCCACCGCGTTGAGCATCCCGCGTGACCTGATCGTGGACGTCCCGGACTGCCCGACCGAGCAGTCCGACGGCACCACGAAGGTCATCGCGGGCACCCAGAACGTCCGGTTCAACACCAGCCTCGGCCAGGACGGCCGTACGCCCAGCTGCACCGTGCGCACGGTGACGGAGCTGACCGGGATCCAGCCGGACAACTTCATGGTGGCCGACTTCAACGCGGTCAAGACGCTGACCGACGCGGTCGGCGGGGTCGAGGTCTGCCTCGGCAAGAACATCGACGACAAGCAGTCGCACCTGAAGCTGTCCCAGGGCACCCACAACATCTCCGGTGAGACCGCGCTGGCGTTCGTGCGCACCCGGCACTCGGTCGGCTTCGGCGGCGACCTGAGCCGGATCCAGCTCCAGCAGCAGTTCCTGAGCGCGCTGATGCGCAAGCTCAGCTCCAACTCGACGCTCTCCAGCCCGACGAAGCTGCTGAAGCTGGCCGAGGTCGGCACCAAGGCGCTCACCGTCGACTCCCAGCTGGACAGCATCGGCAAGCTGAAGGACCTGGGCCTGGAGCTCGGCAAGCTGAACCCGAAGAACCTGACCTTCACCACCGTCCCGGTGCTGGACAACCCGGCGGAGAAGGTGAAGGCGACCGTCGTGCTCAACGAGTCGAAGGCGCCCGCGGTCTTCCAGGCCATCAAGGACGACGTCTCCTTCACGAAGGTCAAGAAGAAGCAGGCGCAGGCCAGCAAGGACGCCGTGGCCGCCCGGCTGGAGGGCAGCAAGTCCGCGGCCTCCGAGGTGCGGGTGCGGATCCTCAACGGCGGGGCCGCGCCCGGCAGCGCCCAGGAGACCCTCAGCTGGCTGCAGAACGACAAGGGCGTCCTCAAGTCGGAGAACGCCGGCAACGCGCCCGCCGAACTCGCCAGGACCACGGTGGAGTACGCGCCCGCTCAGGCCGACCAGGCACGTGAACTGGCAAGCCTCATGGGCCTGTCCGGCTCGGCGATGAAGCCGGGCAAGAGCGTGGTCAACTCCCAGGGGCTGCCCGCGATCACGCTCACCCTCGGCAAGGACTTCCAGGGGGCGGGGGTCTCCCTCACCACACCGACGAAGGCGCCGGACGTGGACAGCAAGACCACCGCGGACAAGGTGACGTGCGCCAAGTAGCGAACGGCTGCGGGCGCTCCATCCGGCGGTAAGCGCGAAGTCGTCCGCAAATGGCGCCTGATTGCTCGGAGTTGCCCTCGGGTGACAACAAGTCACACCAAATAAGTAGGTAACCCTATGGGTCCGTCACGCGTCTAACCGGGCGCGGGGCGGACCCGTGTGGTCCGTGGGACGTCCGACGGGGGGCGTGGCCGCAGGCCGGTGCGCGCAGGGCGCAGGGTGGGGAGGGCAGGGAGTTGACGCAGAGCGATGTGCGGGGGGAGGTGCCTGCGGTCGAGGACACGATGTCCCTCGCACCGAAGGCTCCTGCCACGCCGGGACGCGACAGACGGCGCCAGAGCGGCTCGCGAGGCCCGAACGGCCCCCAGGCCCCGAGCGGCTCGCGCGGCGGACGGCGGGTGCTGCGCTGGTCGGCGGCCGTGCTGTCGGTGGTGATCCTCGGTACGGCCGGTGCCGGCTACCTCTACTACCAGCACCTGAACGGCAACATCCACAAGGGCCGGCGCGACATCGGAGACGCCAAGGCGCAGAAGAGCGCGGCCAACGCGGCCGGACAGACCCCGCTGAACATCCTGCTGATCGGCTCCGACAGCCGTAACTCCGACGAGAACGTGAAGCTCGGCGGCGCCAAGTACGACCGGGGCAGCCCGCCGCTCGGCGACGTGCAGATGCTGATCCACCTGTCGGCGGACCGCAAGAGCGCCGCGATGGTGAGCATCCCCCGGGACACCCGCGTCGACATACCCAAGTGCACGGACCCGAAGACCGGCAAGGTGTACCCGGCGACCAACACCATCATCAACGAGTCGCTGGCCCGCGGCGGCGCCGGCTGCACGCTGGCCACCTGGGAGAACCTCACCGGGGTCTACATCGACCACTGGATCACGATCGACTTCTCGGGCGTGGTCAACATGGCGGACGCCATCGGTGGCGTCGACGTCTGCGTGAAGCAGAACGTGTGGGACCGGCCGACGGCCGCGGTGCCCGGCGGCTCCGGGCTGAAGATGACGGCCGGCACGCACAAGGTGAAGGGTGAGGAGGCCCTGCGGTGGCTGCGCACCCGGCACGCCTGGGGCAGCGACCCGCTGCGGGCCAAGGCCCAGCACATGTACCTCAACTCGATGATCCGCACGTTGAAGGGGCAGAACGTCTTCACCGACACCGGCAGGCTGATGGACCTGGCGGAGGCGGCCACCAAGTCGCTGACGGTCTCCGAGGAGATCGGCACCCCGAAGAAGCTCTACGACCTGGGCATGCAGCTCAAGTCGGTGCCCACGGACCGCATCACCTCCCTGACGATGCCGAACGTCCAGGACCCGCAGAACAAGGACCACCTCGTGCCGGACGGCGCCAACGCCGACAAGATGTGGCAGATGCTCCGCGACGACGTGTCGTTCGACAAGAACGGCAAGACCTCGAACGCAGGCGCGAAGGAGACCCGGGCGAGCGCCCGACCCGCCAAGGAGCCGTCCGTCTCCCCCGCGAGCCTCGGCGTGCTGGTGCGCAACGCCACCGGGACCGCGACCGAGGCGCCGGTCGGCGGCCGGGCCCGGACACTCGCCCAGGAACTGGCCGCCAAGGGCTACACCGGCGCGGCGGCGGACTCCTCCGCGGCCCCGGAGTCGGTGGAGAAGACCGTCGTGCAGTACCCGAGCGCCGACCTTCAGGGCGATGCCCAGGCGGTCGCCAAGGCACTGGGGATCCCGGCGGGCCAGGTCAAGCAGACCACCGACGTGTCGGGCGTCACGCTCGTCGTCGGCTCCGACTGGCGGGACGGAACGGCGTACCCGAAGCAGTCCGCGCCCAAGGCCGGTGACCTGCCCGAGAACGCCGACGCCATCAACGGCTCCGACACCAAGCAGTGCATGGACGTGTACGCCCCCTACCGCTGGTGACGCGGACGGCCGGGGGTTCACGTCCCGGCCGTACGACCGTCGGTGCTCAGTCGGCCGCGGGGCTGAGCACCGCCGGGCGGCGGGACGCAATGACCCGCTTCGCCAGCGACTTCGGGCTGGTCAGGAAGCCGTACCCCCACGACATGTGCATGGTGGCGAGGGCCAGCGGGATCTGCAGCCGCGCCTTGAGCGGCAGCCCCTTGCCGGCCGGGACGGACCCGGCGACGATCGCCGCGAGATAGGCGCCGGGCACCACGAAACCGAACGGGGTCACCAGGGCGCCGACCACGATCCCGGCCGCCATCGCGCACACCGCGGTCGGCGGGGCGAGGTAGCGCAGGTTGATGGAGCCCTCGTGGTAGCGGGCGACGACGTGCCGCCAGCGGCCGTAGTCCTTGTACTGCTTGGCCAGCGCCCGCACGCTCGGCCGCGGGCGGTACGACACCCTCAGCTCCGGGGAGAACCAGATCAGCCCGCCGGCCTCGCGGATGCGGAAGTTCAGCTCCCAGTCCTGGGCGCGGATGAACTCCTCGTTGTAGCCGCCCTGCCGCTCCAGCGCCTCGCGGCGGAAGACACCCAGGTAGACGGTCTCGGCGGGCGCCGCCTCGCCGCCCGTGTGGAAGGCCGCGTTGCCGACGCCGATCTTCGAGGTCATGGCCGCCGCGACCGCCTGCTCCCAGGCGTTCTCGCCCTCGGCGTGCATGATGCCGCCGACGTTCTGCGCGCCGGTCTCCTCCAGGAGCCGTACGGCGGTGGTGATGTAGTTCGGCGAGAGCATGCCGTGGCCGTCGACGCGGACCACGATCGGGTGCCGGGAGGCCTTGATCGCGGCGTTCAGCGCGGCCGGGGTGCGCCCGGTCGGGTTCGGGACGGTGTGCACGCGCGCGTCCTCCGCCACGAGCCGGGCCGCGATCTCGTCCGTGCGGTCCGTGGACGGACCGAGGGCGATGACGACCTCCAACTCGCCGGCGTACTCCTGCGCGAGGATCGCTTGGACGGCCCCGCGCAGGTGCCGCTCCTCGTTGAGGACGGGCATGATCACAGAAACTGCGGGGTGCCGCACGTCGGGCTTGGCGTTCATAGGGGGCTCACGTTACCGCGAACGGGGGACAGCGGTGCGCGCCGCCGGGGCCACAACGCGGGCTGAAGGTCGTATCGGCCTACCGTGCTCATGGATCCCACGTACGGCCTCGTCCGGAGGTGTCCCTTGCCCGCCAGCCCGCCCCGGTCCCCCGCCCGGCCCGCCCGGCCGCAGCGTCGACCACAGCCCACCCGTCAGGCCCCGCGGCCGCCGGTACGACCCACCAGGCCCCGGCGGCCGCGCTGGGCCATGCGGGCCGTGACCACACTCTCGGTGGTGGTGCTGGCGTCGGCCGGGATCGGACACTCGGTGATGGCCAGCCTGGACGCGGACATCGCACGCGTCGACCCCTTCAAGGACATGAAGAACCGGCCCCGCGCGGGTCACGGCATGAACGTCCTGCTGGTCGGCACCGACGGCCGCGACAAGATCACCGAGCGGGAGCGGCGGAAGTACCGCCTCGGCGGGGCGCCCTGCCACTGCACCGACACGATCATGATCGTGCACATCTCGGCGGACCGGGAGCGGGCCACCGTGGTCAGCCTGCCCCGCGACTCGTACGCCGAGGCCCCCACGCACGTCGACGAGACGACCGGTCAGCAGCACGCCGCCCACCCGATCAAGCTGAACGCGGCCTACGCGGAGGGCGGCCCGCAGCTGACCGTCCGCACCGTCGAGAACATGACCCATCTGAAGATCGACCACTACCTGGAGGTCGACTTCATCACCTTCATGCGGACCGTCGACGTGCTCGGCGGGGTCCGGGTCTGCACGGCCCAGCCGCTGAAGGACTCGTACACCGGCCTCGACCTCTCCCCCGGCACCCACCTCCTCAACGGCGGCCAGGCCCTCCAGTACGTCCGCTCCCGGCACGTCGACGGGGCGAGCGACCTGGGGCGGATGAAGCGGCAGCAGCGGTTCCTGGCCTCGTTGATCGAACGGGCGGCGACGTCCGGGGTGCTGCTCAACCCGATCAGGTTCCGGGACGTGACCCGGGCGGTGCTCGGGTCGGTCCGGGCCGACACCGGCTTCGGCACGGACGAGCTCCTGGACCTCGGACGGGCGATGCGGAACTTCTCGCCGTCCTCGTCCGAGTTCACCACCGTCCCCATCGGGCAGCTGGCCTACCCCGTGAAGGGCATCGGTTCGACCCTGAAGTGGGACCAGGCCAAGTCCGACCAGCTGTTCCGGGCCCTGCACGACGACCGGCAGCTGACCGCGCCGGCGGCGCCGAAGCGGCAGGCGGGGCCCGCGCCGGTGGGCGTGGAGGTGGCACCGGAGCGGATCCGGGTGCAGGTGGAGAACGGCACCGGGACGGCCGGGCTGGCCCGGCGGATGGACGCGGCGCTGGCCGGCACGGGGTTCGCGACGACCCGGCAGCCGGTGACGGCGGCACGGCACGACGTGAAGCGGACGGTGATCTCGTTCGACCCGCGCTGGGACCGCTCGGCACGGTCGCTGGCGGCCGCGCTGCCGGGGAGCGAGCTGCGGGCCGTGCCCGGGCTGGGGCAGACGATGCGGGTGACGGTCGGGGCGGACTTCAAGGGGGCGGTGCGCAAGGTGCGCTTCGACGACCCGGCGCCGCAGGGGGAGGCGTCCGTGATGCGGGGGAGCGAGTCGGTGTGCTGACGCCGTGCGTCTTTCGGCTGCGGCTGGGTGGGGGTTGCTCGCGCAGTTCCTCCCCCAGCCGAAGGCTGGGGGAGGAACTGCCAGCCTTCGGCTGGGGGTACCCCCAGCGCCCCTTCGGGGACGCGAGTGCCGGCGCCCCTTCAAGGGCGCGGGGAACTGCGCGAGCGGCCACGACGGCGCCGCACCCGGCCGCCGGCCCCGGCACAACGCCTCCCTCAGTCCGCGTACCCCTCGGCCACCCTGCGTTCGCGCAGCTCCCTGATCTCCCGGCGCCTCGCCAGCCGGTGCGTCCGCCTGATCTGGGCCTCCTGGTAGCGGCGCCGGTCCTTGTCCGTCTCCGGTATCACCGGCGGCACCCGGCGTGGCTTCCCGTCGGCGTCCACCGCCGCGAAGACCAGGTACGCGGAGCCGACCTGGGTGGCGGGGGCCGACTCGTTCCAGCGCTCGGCGAGGACCCGTACCCCCACCTCCATGGAGGTCCGGCCGGTCCAGTTGACCTGCGCCTTCACGTGGACCAGGTCACCGACGCGGACCGGCTCCAGGAACGCCATCTCGTCCATGGACGCGGTGACGGCGGGGCCGCCCGAGTGGCGGCCGGCGACCGCGCCCGCCGCGTCGTCGACGAGCTTCATGATCACACCGCCGTGCACCGTGCCCAGCAGGTTGGTGTCGTTGTGGGTCATGATGTGGCTCAGGGTGGTCCGGGAAGCGGACGTCGGCTTGCCGGGGATGTCGGAATCCGCCTCGGGGGCCTGGTCTGTCATGGCCCCCACCTTATGCCGAACGGACAATCACGGAATTTGTGTCGGCTTGGCAACAGGGATGACCTGATTTCCCGACGACCCTTGTAAGAGGTACAGGCGCTGCCTGCACACTGGGGCCCATGAACGAATGGCCCGAGGGATGGTCGAACGACAGCCGCGGAAACCGGTACGGCCGCGGCAGCGCCGGCGCGCAGCCTGAGGGCGCCCGCGTGATGCGCCAGGTACGGCGCCAGGAGCCGTCGGCACCGCCGTACGGCAGCCCGCAGCAGGGCGGCGGTTACGGCGGGGTCCCGCAGCAGCCGTCGTACGGCGGCGACGGGTACGCCGACGGCGGCGGGTACGACAGCTACGACAGCGGCTACAACACCGGCCAGGTCTACGGCGGCGGCCCCGGGGGCGGGGGACCCGGCGGCCAGCGCGAGCGTGGACCGCGGCCGGCTCCCAACTGGCGCAAGCGGATCAAGTGGACGGCGATCACGGTCGCCGGTGTGCTGATCGTCACGTCGGTCGCGACCTACTTCTGGGCCGACTCCAAGCTGCACCGGGACGTCGACCTGTCGAAGGTGATCGACCGTCCCGCGACGGGCAAGGGCACCAACTACCTGATCGTCGGTTCCGACAGCCGCGCGGGCATGTCGGACGCGGAGAAGAAGAAGCTGCACACGGGGTCGGCCCAGGGCTCGCGCACGGACTCGATGATGATCCTGCACGTCGGGGACAACGGCGACACCCTGATCTCCCTCCCCCGCGACTCGAACGTCACGATCCCGACGTTCCGCGGCTCCGAGTCCGGGAAGCTCAAGGGACCGCTCGGCCCGAACAAGCTGAACGCGGCCTACGCGTACGACGGCCCGACCCTGCTGGTGCGCACGGTCGAGTACAACACCGGGCTGCACATCGACCACTACGTGGAGATCGGCTTCGCCGGCTTCGCGAACATCGTGGACGCGGTCGGCGGGGTCACCATCGACATCGACAAGGGCTTCAAGGACAAGTACTCGGGCGCGGACTTCAAGGCGGGCAAGCAGACCCTGAACGGCGAGGAGGCCCTCGCCTTCGTCCGGACCCGGCACGCCTTCGCCGCGTCCGACCTGCAGCGCACCAAGAACCAGCAGAAGTTCCTGGCGGCCCTGGCGCACGAGGTGGCCACCCCCTCGACGGTCCTCAACCCGTTCAAGCTCTACCCCACCCTCGGCGCGGGCCTGGACTCCCTGACCGTCGACAAGGACATGAGCCTGTGGGACCTGGCGTCGATGTTCTTCGCGATGAAGGACGTCAACGGCGGCAACGGCGTCTCCATGAACATGCCGATCTCGGGTTCCACGGGCGGCAACCTCGTCTGGGACAAGGCGAAGGTGCAGACCCTGGTGAGCGAGCTGAAGAACGACGAGAAGGTCACCGTCTCCGGCAACTAGGCGACGCCGAGGGACTCCTCTCAAGAGGGGCACCCCACTCGGGGTGCCCCTTGCCGCGGCTCTGCCCTGGTCAGGCGGACGTCACATGGCCATGGTCGCCATCGAGCGGCACATCTCGGCACAGTTGCGGCACATCTCCGCACAGCGCTTCAGCTGCGGGTCGTCCGGCATGGACATACACGCCTCGGCGCACATGTCGCAGGCCTTGGCGCACATCGCGCACATCTCGGCGGACAGGGGCGAGCGCCGCATCATCATGTCGGCGCACATCCGGGTCATCTCGGAGCAGTCCATCAGGGCGCGCATGATGCGCATGTGGGCCTGGCCGCCCTCCATGGACATGCAGGAGCTCAGGGTCTCCTCGCACATCGTGTGCATCGCCATGCACATGTTGACGCACTCCTGCATCTGCTTGCTCATGGCCTGCATGGGTCCGGTCTGGGTCATGGCTCCTCCAGGGAGGGGAGAGGGGGCCGGGGCGGTCCCCGTGTGGTTCCCGTCCTAAGCCCGACCGATCGGTAGTGCCATTCAGCAGTGGCATTGGAGACCGGGCTGCTGGTTAGGCTGCCGGCATGGCTGACCTCAGACCCCTCGCCTGGCCACCTGCACCGATCAAGACCGAACGGCTCGTACTCCGCGGGTCGCAGGCCCGGGACCGTGCGGCGGTCATCGAACTGAACGCGTCGCCAGAGGTGAACGCCTACCTTGGTGGGCCCCGACCGCGCGCCGAACTCGAACGCACGGTGCCCGAGGTACCGGGGCAGCTCCGTGGCTGGTTCGTGGTCGAGCTCGACGGAGCCATGATCGGCACGGTCCAGCTCAAACCGCACGCCCCTGAGAGGCCGAGTGACGGCCGTCTGGAGGCCGGGGAGACGGAGCTCGGCTACTTGTTCCTACCGGAGGCATGGGGCCACGGGTACGCCACCGAGGCGTGCACGGCGGCGCTCGGCTGGTTTGCCGACGCGCTGCCCGGCGAGCCGGTGGTGCTCTGCACCCAGACCGCCAACGCCGGCTCGATGCGCCTCGCGGCGAAGCTGGGGTTCACCGAGGTGGCACGGTTCGAGGCGTGGGGCGCCGAGCAGTGGTTCGGCGTGTGGTCTTCGCTCACGGCGTGCGACTGAGCGCAGGGTCCAGGAAAAAGGCGCCCCCGAGGGCGCCTTTCCCAAAGCGGTGAACTCTTTTGCTGTTACGGCAGGTTGCGGGCCATCACGATCCGCTGGACCTGGTTCGTGCCCTCATAAATCTGCGTGATCTTCGCGTCGCGCATCATGCGCTCCACCGGGTAGTCGCGGGTGTAGCCGTAGCCGCCGAGGAGTTGGACGGCGTCCGTGGTGACCTCCATGGCGACGTCCGAGGCGAAGCACTTGGCCGCCGCGCCCTGGAAGGTGAGGTCGGCGTCGCCGCGCTCGGAGGCGGCCGCGGCCTGGTAGGTGAGGGCGCGGGCGGCGGCGATCTTCATGGCCATGTCGGCGAGCATGAACTGGATGCCCTGGAAGTCGGCGATCGCCTTGCCGAACTGCTTGCGCTCCTGGACGTAGCCCTTGGCGTAGTCGAGGGCGCCCTGGGCGACACCGAGCGCCTGGGCGGCGATGGTGATCCGGGTGTGGTCCAGGGTCTTCATCGCGGTGGCGAAGCCGGTGCCCTCGTCGCCGATCATGCGGTCGGCGGGGATGCGGACGTTGTCGAAGTAGACCTCGCGGGTCGGCGAGCCCTTGATGCCGAGCTTCTTCTCCGGCGCGCCGAAGGAGACGCCCTCGTCGGACTTCTCGACGACGAAGGCGGAGATCCCCTTGGTGCGCTTGGTCGGGTCGGTGACCGCCATGACCGTGTAGTACTCGGAGACGCCCGCGTTGGTGATCCAGCGCTTCACGCCGTTGAGGACGTAGTGGTCGCCGTCGCGGACCGCCTTCGTCTTCATGCCACCGGCGTCGGAGCCCGCGTCCGGCTCGGAGAGGCAGTACGAGAACATGGCGTCGCCCTTGGCGAGCGGGGTGAGGTACTTCTTCTTCAGGTCCTCGCCGCCGGACAGGATCACCGGGAGCGAGCCCAGCTTGTTCACGGCGGGGATCAGGGACGAGGAGACGCAGGCGCGGGCCACCTCCTCGATCACGATGACGGTGGCGAGCGCGTCCGCGCCGGAGCCGCCGTACTCCTCGGGCACGTGCACCGCGTGCAGGTCGTTGGCGACCAGCGCGTCCAGCGCCTCCTGCGGGAAGCGGGCCTCCTCGTCCACCGCGGCCGCGTACGGGGCGATCTTCGCCTCGACCAGCGCACGGACGACGTCGCGGAGCATGTCGTGCTCCTCGGACGGGCGGTACAGGTCGAAGTCAGCCGATCCGGCCAAGGTCTCTCACTCCAGACGCAGTGGTGCTGACGCTAATTACTGTTAAGTAACTCAAAGTTTAGAACGTCGCCCGCGCAGCGGTGACGTGAGCTTGGTGACAGCGGGAAAGTTGCCCGGAACACGGCCCGGTTATGCTCGGGCCGCAGCCCGCACCCACGTCCCCGAGCTGGAGCATCCATGAGCCTCAAGATCACCGTGATCGGCACCGGCTATCTCGGCGCCACCCATGCCGCGGCCATGGCCGAGCTGGGCTTCGAGGTGCTCGGGCTGGACGTCGTACCCGAGAAGATCGCGATGCTGGAGCGCGGCGAGACCCCGATGTACGAACCGGGGCTCGACGAGTTGCTGCGCCGGCACGTGGCCGGTTTCGAGGGCTCCACCGGGCGGCTGCGCTTCACCACCGACTGGGCCGAGGTCGGCGCCTTCGGCGACGTGCACTTCGTCTGCGTGAACACCCCGCAGAAGCACGGCGAGTACGCGTGCGACATGTCGTACGTCGACTCCGCGATCGCCTCGCTCGCCCCGCATCTCACCGGGCCCGCGCTGGTCGTCGGCAAGTCGACGGTGCCCGTCGGCTCGGCGGACCGGCTCGCCGCGTACCTCGCCGAGAACGCGCCCGCCGGCGCCGATGCCGAACTGGCCTGGAACCCGGAGTTCCTGCGCGAGGGCTTCGCCGTGCAGGACACCCTGCACCCGGACCGGGTCGTGGTGGGTGTGCGCAGCGAGCGCGCCGAGAAGCTGCTGCGCGAGGTGTACGCGACGCCGGTGGGCGAGGGCACGCCGTTCGTGGTGACGGACTTCCCGACCGCGGAGCTGGTGAAGACCTCGGCGAACTCCTTCCTCGCCACGAAGATCTCCTTCATCAACGCGATGGCGGAGGTCTGCGAGGCCGGCGGCGGTGACGTGGTGAAGCTGGCGGAGGCGATCGGGTACGACGACCGGATCGGGAAGAAGTTCCTGCGGGCCGGGATCGGGTTCGGCGGCGGCTGCCTGCCGAAGGACATCCGCGCCTTCATGGCCCGGGCCGGTGAGCTCGGCGCCGACCAGGCGCTGACCTTCCTGCGCGAGATCGACTCCATCAACATGCGGCGCCGCGGGCAGATGGTCGAGATGGCCCGGGAGGCGCTGGGCGGGGGGTCGTTCCTCGGGAAGCGGGTGGCGGTGCTCGGCGCGGCGTTCAAGCCGGACTCGGACGACGTACGGGACTCGCCGGCGCTGAACGTGGCGGGGCAGATCCATCTGCAGGGCGGCCAGGTCACGGTGTACGACCCGAAGGGGATGGGGAACGCGCGGAAGCTGTTTCCGACGCTGGGCTATGCGGAGTCCGCGCCGGAGGCCGTGCGGGGGGCGCACGTCGTGCTGCATCTGACCGAGTGGCGGGAGTTCCGGGAGCTGGATCCGGAGGTGCTGGGCGAGGTGGCCGCGGCCCGGGTGATTCTCGACGGGCGCAACGCGCTGGATCCTGAGGTCTGGCGGCGGGCCGGGTGGACGTATCGCGCCATGGGCCGGCCGACCGCGTAAGGCCGCGGGTGCGCGGGGCCGGTCGCGCCCGCGCGGCGCCGGTCGCACGTCGACACGGACCCGCGCCCCTGACGGGGCGCTCCGGCACCAGGTGTGCACAGCGCACGACACCGGTTCGGCCGAGGCTCAGTCGGCCGAACCGGTGTCTTGTTGCATTCTGCACCACGCGGCACGGGCGTGAGCGGTGAACCGGCTGTGCGTTACCGGTCCTTGGCCCGGTAACGGCGCATCTTCGCCCGCGACCCGCACACCTGCATGGAGCACCAGCGGCCGCGTCCGGCCGGGCTGCGGTCGTAGTACGCCCAGTGGCAGGTGTCGTCCTCGCACGCCTTGAGCCGGGTCCAGGTGCCTTCGACCAGGGCGTTGGCCACCGCCGCGGCCACGCGGGAGAGAAGGGGGCCGGAGTCGGCGGGGGCGAGGGTCGCCGAGCCGTCCGCGGGGTCCACGGCGACGTGGAGGGGAGCGGCGGCCAGCAGGTCGCCCAGCGGGGTGACCGCACGGTGCGGCGGGTGGCCGGCGTGGGCGAGGAGGGTGGCGCGCAGGGACTCGCGCAGGGTGCGGGCGGCCGCGACCTCGGCCTCCGTGATGCCGAGGCCTGCCCTGCCGTCCCGCGTGTCCAGGGCGTCGGCGCCGGACTCCAGGTCCAGGGTGTTCACCAGGGCCTCCACCAGGGCCAGGCCGCCCGGCGCCGGCGATCTTCCACTCATCCCCGCGCGTCACCTCCGCAATCTGCTTGCGACGTTACCTCCACTGCGGGAGCATGCGGTAACCGTTACTGGTTACCCGCCACTACAGGTAACTCGGACTCGAGGAGGAAGTCATGGCTCTCGCCAAGCTCGGTGTCGTCGTCCTGGACTGTCCCGACCCCGCCGCGCTCGCCGGTTTCTACGCCGGGGTGCTGGGCGGAAGCGTGGAGGGAGAGGGCGACTGGGTGGACCTGAAGGTGCCCGGCGGCCAGGCGCTGGCGTTCCAGAAGGCGCCCGGTCACGTGCCGCCGAAGTGGCCCGCGGCCGACGACTCGCAGCAGTTCCACCTGGACCTGGTGGTGCCGGACCTGGACGCGGCCGAGAAGGGGGTGCTGGAGCTGGGCGCGAAGCCGCTGGACGCGACGGACCGGACCCGCAGTTTCCGGGTGTACGCCGACCCGGCGGGGCACCCGTTCTGCCTCTGCGCCTGCTGAAACAGCGCCTCCGGACAGACCCGTCGAGAGAGGGAGACCCATGGCGTCCGTCGCCCGACTGCGCAACGTAGTGATCGACTGTCCCGACCCGCTCGCCCTGGCCGAGTTCTACGCGGCCGTGGCCGGCGGCTCCCCGGCGGCGGAGGAGGACGACTGGGTGGTGCTGAAGCTGCCGGACGGGCCGCGGCTGTGCTTCCAGCGGGCCGACGGGTACACCCCGCCTCAGTGGCCGCGCGCCGACCGCGACTCCCAGCAGTTCCACCTCGACTTCGACGCGGGGCCGACGTGGGAGGACGTCGACGCGGCCGAGAAGAAGGTGCTGGCGCTCGGGGCCCGGCTGCTGAGGCGGGAGGACGATCCCGAAGCCGAGGACTTCCGGGTGTACACCGACCCGGCCGGACACCCGTTCTGCCTCTGCCGCATCGACTGACCGGTACGCGGGCCGTCGGCCGCCGGGCCCGGCCGGTCACTCCTCCGGGTCGGTTCGGCCGGTCACTCCTCCGGATCGGTCGGGCGGGGCTGGTTCGGGTCCCGGCGGCGTTGCGACGCGCGGGCTGTGAAGTCGGCGCTGCGCAGGGCCCGCTGGACGTTTCCCCAGGTCAGCAGGGCCAGTTCGGGCTCTGACCAGCCGCGTCTGAGCAGTTCGGCGATCAGCCGGGGGTAGCAGGAGGCGTCGGCGAGGTCGCGGGGGTGGGCGGCGCCCGAGTCGTAGGTGCCGGACAGGGCGACGCACTCGGGTCCCGCCACCAACCGGACGTGGTCGAGGTGGTCGGCGACGTCCGGGACCGTCGGCCCGGTCTGCTCGGCGGCCAGCGGCACCATGCACACGCCCTTGTGCTCCCCCAGCCGCGCGAGCAGGTCGTCGGAGAGGTTGGCGGAGTGCGGGCGTACCGCCGCGGCCGCGGAGCGGGTGCACAGGACCGGTGTCTTGGAGAGGGCGAGCACCCGGGCGAGGGCGGCCGCCGGGGCACCGGACAGGTCGGCGAGCACCCCGAGCCGGTTCATCTCCCGGACCACCTCCTCGCCGAACCGGGTCAGCCCCTCCTCGCCCGCCCAGGCGGCGCCCGCGAGGGAGAGCACGCGCAGGCCGAGGGAGTGCAGGACCCGCAGGATGCCGAGGGAGTCGTCGACGGCGGCGGCGGAGGCCGGCCCGAGCACCACGGCGACCCGGCCGCAGTGCCGGGCGTCGATGATCTGGCCGGCGGTGCGCACCATCCGCAGGCCCTCCGGATGTGCCTCGACGACCCGGCGGGCCAGGTCCAGCTGCTCCAGCGTGGCGCCCACGGCCCGCTCGTCCGGCGCCACCTGCAAGGACCAGAACAGCGCGCCGACGTGCCCTTCGCGCAGCCGGGGTACGTCCGTGTCCACGGCGGCCTCGCCCAGCTCCAGGTCGTACCAGGGCAGCGGTTCGAGGGCCCGCGGCAGTCCGCTGTAGCCGTCCGCGACCGGGTGCTCGGCCAGCAGGGCGTGCGCCCGTCCCAGGAGTTCGCGGTCGGTCTCCGCCGGGAACGGATCGTCCGGGAGCCAGTCGCCCTGACCGACCTCGGTCGCGGCGGGGACGTCGTTCTGGAGGTCGGCCATGGGGGCTCCGTACGTCGTCGTGGGCTACGTCGTGAAGGGGCTGTGGTCCACCGTCGCACGCCCGGCCGGGAGGGTTCCTGGTGGACGGGGCGTTCGGGGGTATCGCCGCTTCAGCGCCCGTACGGTCCGTACGGGGACGTGCGGGGCCGTGGCCGCGCCGTCCCCGCCGGTGCGTGAGCCGCCGCGAGCCGGGCCGGGTGTCAGCCGTCCAGGGACTCGATCGTGGCGTGGGAGGGTCCGCGGGTCGCCTGGAGGTCGCGGGCCACGTCCTCTGCCGCGCCGAGCACGCGGACCGCGTTCTGCCAGGTCAGCTTGGCCAGGTCGGGCCTGGACCAGCCGCGGTCGAGGAGTTCGGCGAGGAGGTTGGGGTAGCCGGAGACGTCGTCCAGGCCGTCGGGGGTGAAGGCCGTGCCGTCGTAGTCGCCGCCGATGCCGAGGTGGTCGATGCCGGCGACCTCGCGCATGTGGTCGAGGTGGTCGGCGACCGTGGCGGTGGTCGCGACCGGGCGGGGGTTGCTCTCCTCGAAGGCGCGGTGGACCTTCATCGCCTCCTCGGTGGTGTCGAGGTGGTGGAGGCCGTGGGCGCGCATGTTGTCGTCGGCCGCCGCCGTCCAGTCGACCGCCGCCTGGAGCACGAACTTCGGCACGAACGTCACCATCGCCATGCCGCCGTTGGCGGGGAGGCGTTCGAGGACGTCGTCCGGGATGTTGCGTGGATGGTCGCAGACGGCCCGGGCGGAGGAGTGGGAGAAGATCACCGGGGCGGTGGTGGTGTCCAGGGCCGCGCGCATGGTCGTGGCCGCGACGTGCGAGAGGTCGACCAGCATGCCCAGGCGGTTCATCTCCCTCACCACCTCGCGGCCGAAGGCGGACAGGCCGCCGACGTTCGGCTCGTCCGTCGCGGAGTCCGCCCAGTCGTTGTTGTCGTTGTGGGTGAGCGTCATGTAGCGCACGCCCAGCTCGTACAGACCTCGCAGGGTGCCCAGCGAGTTGTCGATCGAGTGGCCGCCCTCCGCGCCCATGAGGGACGCGATGCGGCCTTCCGCGCGCGCCGCCTCCATGTCCGCGGCGGTCAGCGCGGCCCGCAGGTCGGCCGGGTAACGGGCGATCAACTGCCGTACGCAGTCGATCTGTTCGAGAGTCGCCGGGACCGCGCCCGGCAGGTCCGAGCGGACGTACACCGACCAGTACTGCGCGCCGACCCCGCCCTCGCGCAGGCGCGGGATGTCGGTGTGCAGGCGGGCGTTCTGGTGGGTGCCGATGTCGAGGGCGTCGAGGTCGTAGCGGACCTGCTCGCGCAGTGCGTACGGCAGGTCGTTGTGGCCGTCGACGACCGGGAACTCGCGCAGCAGGGACCGGGCTTCGTCGAGAGAGGTCATTGCGTATTGCTTCCCGGAGTCCTACTTGCCGAAGCCGAAGCCGGTCGGGCCCTCGACCTTGGACCGCAGGCGCTTGCCCTTCTCGGTCGCCTGGTCGTTGAGGTCCTGCTGGAACTCGCGCATCCGCTGGAGGAGGTCCTCGTCGTGCGCGGCGAGGATGCGGGCGGCCAGCAGACCGGCGTTGCGGGCGCCGGCGACGGAGACGGTGGCGACCGGGACGCCCGCCGGCATCTGCACGATGGAGAGCAGGGAGTCCATGCCGTCGAGGTACTTCAGCGGGACCGGCACACCGATGACCGGGAGGGGCGTGACCGAGGCGAGCATGCCCGGGAGGTGGGCCGCTCCCCCGGCGCCCGCGATGATCACCTTCAGCCCGCGGTCGGCGGCCTGCTCGCCGTACGTGATCATCTCGCGCGGCATGCGGTGCGCGGAGACCACATCGACCTCGTACTCGATCTCGAACTCGTCCAGGGCCTTGGCGGCGGCCTCCATGACGGGCCAGTCGGAGTCGGAACCCATCACGATGCCAACAACGGGGCTCATTCTGTGATCGTGCCTCTCAGGTAGCCGGCTGCGTGACGTGCGCGGTCGAGTACGTCGTCCAGGTCGTCGCCGTAGGTGTTGACGTGGCCGACCTTGCGGCCGGGCTTCACGTCCTTGCCGTACATGTGGATCTTCAGTTTGGGGTCGCGGGCCATGCAGTGCAGGTACGCGGAGTACATGTCGGGGTAGTCGCCGCCCAGGACGTTGACCATGACGGTCCACTTCGCGCGCGGGCGCGGGTCGCCCAGGGGCAGGTCCAGGACCGCGCGGACGTGGTTGGCGAACTGGGAGGTGATCGCGCCGTCCTGGGTCCAGTGCCCGGAGTTGTGGGGGCGCATCGCCAGTTCGTTGACGAGGATGCGGCCGTCGCGGGTCTGGAACAGCTCCACGGCCAGGTGGCCGACGACGCCGAGTTCCTTGGCGATGGTCAGGGCCATCTCCTCGGCCCGCAGCGCGAGGTCCTCGTCCAGGTCGGGGGCGGGGGCGATCACCGTGTCGCAGACGCCGTTCACCTGCTGGGACTCGACCACCGGGTAGGCGACGGCCTGGCCGTGCGGGGAGCGTACGACGTTGGCGGCGAGCTCGCGGACGTAGTCGACCTTCTCCTCGGCGAGGACCGGCACGCCGGCCCGGAACGGGTCGGCGGCCTCCTCGGCCGTCTCCACGACCCACACGCCCTTGCCGTCGTAGCCGCCGCGGACCGTCTTGAGGACGACGGGGAACCCGTCGCCCTCGGCCGCGAACCGGACCACGTCCTCCTGGTCGGCCACGATCCGGTGCCGTGGGCACGGCACGCCGATCGCGGTGAGCTTCGCCCGCATCACGCCCTTGTCCTGGGCGTGCACCAGCGCGTCGGGGCCGGGGCGCACGGGAATGCCGTCCGCCTCCAGGGCCCGCAGATGCTCGGTGGGGACATGCTCGTGATCGAAGGTGATCACGTCGCAGCCGCGCGCGAACTCACGCAGCGTGTCCAGGTCGCGGTAGTCGCCGACGACGACATCGCTCACCACCTGGGCCGCCGAGTCCTGAGGGGTGTCACTGAGGAGCTTGAACCTGATGCCCAGCGGGATGCCCGCCTCGTGCGTCATACGCGCGAGCTGACCCCCGCCGACCATGCCGACTACCGGGAACGTCACACCCTCAGGGTATCGGCCGCGCCGGGGTGGCCGAATCGCACGCCCCCGACCAGCGCTCTTACCCGCCGCTTCGCCGCCTCTTGCCCCGGTTTTCCGGTCTTCTTCCCAAGCCGTTCCCCAGCTGTGTCGCCATCCGCAGGCACGGGGCACCCGGGATCGTTAGCATGGCTGGGTCGCCAACACCTACGGACGGGAGCCCGCACAACCATGGAACGTGGTTCCTCGGGGCTGCAACGGCTCGTACGCGAGGTCGCCAAGTTCGGCGCCGTCGGCGGGGCCGGAATTCTCGTCAATCTCGGCGTCTTCAACCTGGTCCGGCACGTCACCGAGCTGCCGGTGGTGCGCGCGAGTGTCATAGCCACCGTCGTCGCCATCGTCTTCAACTACCTGGGCTTCCGCTACTGGACGTACCGGGACCGTGACAAGGGCGGCCGCACCAGGGAACTCTCCCTGTTCCTGCTGTTCAGCGCGATCGGTCTGGTGATCGAGAACGGGGTGCTGTACCTGGCGACCTACGAGTTCGGCTGGGACAGCCCGCTGCAGAGCAACGTCTTCAAGTTCGTCGGCATCGGCGTGGCGACGTTGTTCCGCTTCTGGTCGTACCGCAGCTGGGTGTTCAAGGCGCTGCCGGCCCGTGACACGGTCGCGGACGCGGAGGCCATCCTGGAGCGGGCCGCCGACTCACGGAAGCCCAGGCAACGGGTCCGCTAGCGCGTCGCCCCGACGGACGCCGGGAGACCGGCACCCGGCGGAGGGCCCCTAGCGGACCGTCGGGAGGTCGTCGTCCGGCTTGTGCTGGGGCGGGGTCCGGGACAGGAACAGGCCGAACACCGGTGGCTGTGCCTGGAGCAGTTCGAGGCGGCCGCCGTCGGCCTCCGCGAGGTCGCGGGCGACGGCCAGCCCGATCCCGGTGGAGTTGCGGCCGCTGATGGTCCGCTCGAAGATCCGGTTGCCGAGGTCGGCGGGGACCCCGGCGCCCTCGTCGGTCACCTCGACCACGGCCTGGTTGCCGGTGACCCGGGTGCGCAACGCGACCGTGCCACCGCCGTGCATCAGCGAGTTCTCGATCAGCGCGGCCAGCACCTGCGCCACCGCGCCCGGCGTCCCCACGGCCCGCAGGTGCCGTTTGCCCGAGCTGACGATCGCCCGGCCCACCCCGCGGTAGGCGGGCCGCCACTCGGCGAGCTGCTGCTGGATGACCTCGTCCAGGTCGAAGGAGACGGCGGAGCCGGTGCGCGGGTCGCGGGAGTTCGTCAGCAGCCGCTCGACGACGTCCGTGAGCCGCTCGACCTGCGTGAGCGCCACGTTCGCCTCCTCCTTCACGATGTCCGGGTCATCCGTGAGGGTGATCTCCTCCAGGCGCATGGACAGCGCGGTGAGCGGGGTGCGCAGCTGGTGGGAGGCGTCGGCGGCGAGGCGCCGCTCGGCGGTGAGCATCCGCCCGATCCGCTCGGCGGAGGAGTCCAGGACGTCGGCGACCCGGTCCAGCTCGGGAACGCCGTACCGCTTGTGACGGGGCCGCGGGTCGCCGGAGCCCAGCCGCTCCGCGGTCTCCGCGAGGTCGGTGAGCGGAGAGGCGAGCCGGTTGGCCTGCCGGATGGCGAGCAGCACAGCGGCGATCACAGCGAGCAGCGCGACCGCCGCGATGATCAGCAGCGTACGGCCGACCTCCCGGGTCACCGTGGAACGCGGCTCCTGGACGGTGACCGTCTCGCCCTCCTCACCGTCGGCGGTGAAGTGGATGACGTCGCCCTCGGGCTTCGCACCGAGCTCGATCACCGGCTTCCCCGGGATCCGGATGACGGCGTACTGCTCCTTCGAGACCTGGCTGCGCAGTATCTCGGCGGTCACGTCCTCGTCCCCGAGGATCCGGCTGTCCACGATGCTGGCGAGCCGCAGCGCCTCGGAGTCGACGCGCTCCTGGGCGCTGTTGCTGATGGTCCGCGACTCGACGATCACGAGAGAGACGCCGAACACGGCGATGACGACGAGTACGACGGCGAGGGTGGACTGGATCAGACGACGACGCACGGCACTCTCCGGGAGACGACCACATCAGCACCCCGGGAGGGGGCGCGCTGCGCAGCCGACCTAGCTCTTCTCGAAACGGAACCCGACGCCGCGCACGGTGGCGATGTACCGGGGGTTCGCCGCGTCGTCGCCGAGCTTCTTGCGCAGCCACGAGATGTGCATGTCGAGCGTCTTGGTGGACGACCACCACGTCGTGTCCCAGACCTCGCGCATCAGCTGGTCCCTGGTCACCACCCGGCCGGCGTCCCGCACCAGCACCCGCAGCAGGTCGAACTCCTTCGCAGTGAGCTGGAGTTCCTCGTCCCCCATCCACGCCCGGTGCGACTCCACGTCGATGCGCACACCGTGGGTGGCCGGCGGCTGCGCGGGCTCCGTGGCCCCCCTGCGCAGCAGCGCCCGCACCCGGGCGAGCAGTTCGGCGAGCCGGAACGGCTTGGTGACGTAGTCGTCGGCGCCCGCGTCGAGACCGACGACGGTGTCCACCTCGTCGGCCCGCGCGGTCAGGATGAGGATCGGCACGGCGTGGCCCTCGGCCCGCAGCCGGCGCGCGACCTCCAGGCCGTCCATGCCGGGCAGCCCGAGGTCCAGCACGACCAGATCGACGCCGCCCTGCATTCCGGCGTCGAGTGCGGTCGGTCCGTCCTCGCGCACCTCGACCTCGTAACCTTCCCGGCGCAGGGCGCGGGCCAGCGGCTCCGAGATGGACGCGTCGTCCTCGGCGAGCAGTACACGGGTCATGAGCTGATGGTAGACCGCTCACGCGCTGTAAAGGAGTGTGATCGGCACCCGGGATTCTTACCTTGGGGCACAGTGGTACGAACCTGTGGGTGACAGGTGCGATCGTAGAAGGGACCTTCGAAAGGCGTCCTGAGGTTCCCCCGACACCTGTGATCCGTGTCTCAAGTCCTTCCATATCCGGCAGTGTCCTGACGTAGAGTGAAGAGAACGCCTGTAGTACACCCGGGGACCTTCGGTGGGCATCTCGTCGCTGAAGGTCTCTTTCGTGTGCGGGCCGGTTCGATCCGGCCTTGAAAGGAATGACCTCTGGCCGGGCCCCGGACGCGACGCAGCGTCACGGAGCGTGGATCCCGGTGGTCGCCGTCCGCCGCCCCGCGACCCGGGACGGACTCCCCCTGGGCGTGGGGTGGACGGTCCGACCCGCCGGTGCCGGCCGCTCCCCCCACGGGCGCGCAAAGCCCCGCCGCGCGCTCCGACCAGCAAGGAACGACCATGGCGTCCAGCCTGACGAAGGACTCGGTCCGACCGGGCACCCCCGGTTCCGAGAAGACCTTCTTCGGCCACCCCCGCGGACTGGCCACTCTCTTCATGACCGAGATGTGGGAGCGATTCTCCTACTACGGCATGAAGGCCCTGCTCCCGCTGTACCTGGTCGCTCCCGGCGGCCTGCACATGAGCGCGGCCACGGCGACGGCGATCTACTCGGTGTACCTGTCGCTCGTGTACCTGCTCGCCCTGCCGGGCGGCTGGTTCGCCGACCGCGTCCTCGGCCCCCGCAAGACGGTCGCCGTCGCGGGTACGGTCATCATGCTCGGCCACCTGACGCTGGCGCTGCCCAGCTCCGGGACGTTCTTCGCGGGCCTCGGCCTGGTCGCGATCGGTTCCGGTCTGCTGAAGGCCAACATCTCCACGATGGTCGGCCACCTGTACGACGGCCCGGACGACCCGCGCCGTGACGGTGGCTTCACGCTCTTCTACATCGGCATCAACCTGGGCGCGTTCGCCGCGCCGCTGGTCATCGGCACCGTCGGTGAGAGCTACAACTGGCACCTCGGCTTCGCGCTGGCCGCGGTCGGCATGGCGCTGGGCCTCGCCCAGTTCCTGCTGGGCACCCGCCACCTGAGCTCGCGTTCGGACATCGTCCCGACGCCGCTGTCCGCCGCGGAGAAGAAGGCGACGCTGACGAAGGCCGGCCTCTGGGCCGCCGTCGCCGCGGTCTTCTACCTCGTCGTGGGTGTCTCCGGCGTCTACACGCTGAACTGGCTGCTGGTCCCGATCACGATCGCCGGTCTGCTGATCCCAGTGTTCGTCATCGCCCGCATCAAGCGGGACAAGGACCTGGACCGCGCCGAGCAGTCCAAGATGAGCGCGTACATCTGGTTCTTCGTGGCCGCCGCGGTCTTCTGGATGATCTACGACCAGGGTGGCTCGACCGTCTCCCTGTTCGCCGACGCGTCCGCCAAGAACACGATCTTCGGCTGGAACTTCCCGGTCTCCTGGTACCAGTCCGTCAACCCGGTCATGATCATGGCGTTCGCGCCGGTGTTCGCCTGGGCGTGGCTGGCGCTGGCCCGCCGGGGCAAGGAGCCGAGCACGGCCGTGAAGTTCGCCGGTGGCCTGGTGCTGATCGGTGCGTCGTTCTTCCTGTTCCTCGCGCCGCTGTCGATCGCCGACGGCGGTCACAAGGCCGCGGCGATGTGGCTGGTGGGGATCTACTTCGTCCAGACCGTGGGTGAGCTGATGCTGTCCCCGGTGGGTCTGTCCGTGACGACGAAGATGGCTCCGGCGAAGTACGCGTCCCAGATGATGGGTGTGTGGTTCCTCGCGGTGACCGCGGGTGACGCGACGACCGGCTTGCTGTCGATCGCCGGGGTCGACCTGAACAAGACGGGGATCGTGGCGCTCCAGGCGGTGCTGGCGGTACTGGCCGGTGTGGCCGTGTGGATGTACCGGAAGAAGGTCCGCGAGCTGATGGGCGACGTTCACTGATCGTCTTCTGACGGAGGGCCACCGGGATTTCGGATTCCGGTGGCCCTCTTACGTTTTCGGCTAACGGTTTGTGGGGGCTGAGCGCGCAGTTCCCCGCGCCCCTGGGTTTCTCATCGCGTCCTTCGTTTCGGCATGAAGGTGAACACCGCGCCGCCCAGCAGGATCGCCGTTCCCGCCACCAGACCCAGCGCCTTCAGTGCGCCATTGCTGTTGTCACCGGTCTCTGCCAGGCCGCCGCTGCTCGATGACGATGAGCCGCCTGAGGTCGACGTGCTGCCCGACGCCCCGCCCGCCTGCTGTGTCGTGTCCAGGGTCAGGGAGACCTCCGTCTTCGTCGGCGTGCACGTCGTGGTCGTACCGAGGGCCTGGACCGTCAGGACGCCCGGTGACAGCGTCGACGTACCGCTCGCGCCCGGTGTGTAGGCGCCCGTCAGGTCCGGGATCTCGATGGGGGCGCCGGACTTGATCGCAGCGGAGTTGGTGGGGCCCTCCACATGGACCGTGCCCTTGTCGGCGCCGCCCAGGACCACCTCCATCGACGGCTTCACCGAGTCCGCCGGGATGTCCACCGGGCTGTCCATCACCGACTTCTTGAACTGCACGGTGAGGTCGAAACGGCCGCCGTCCTTCTTTGCGTTGATCTGCACCGGAGAGGTCGCGCTCTTGTCGCCGATGGGCGTCTTGCAGGCGTAGGGGATGTCGACCTCCTTGCCCGTGAAGTCGGTCTGGCCGCCGCCCGTGCCGCCGGAGGCGGACGCGGACGCGGATGCCGACACGGACGCCGACGCCGAGTCGGAGGGGCTCGCCGGGCCGGAGGGTGAGGTGGAGGTGGAAGGGGAGGCGGACGCGGTGTCCGTCGGGCTCGCCGAGCCGGTCGAACCGGTTGAGGTCACCTCGATCGTCGCCGCCTTCGGGACCGGCGCGGAGGGGGTGCACACGGTGTTCGTGCCGTACGCGTTGACCGTGTACGCGTCCGGGGTGAGCGTCACCTCGCCGGGAGACGTCAGTTTCAGCGTGCCCGTCATGTCGGACAGCACCATGTCGCCGCCCTTGGGGATCGCCGGGTTCTTGCGCGGCCCCTGCATCGCGATGTCGGCGCTCTGGGCGCCGGCCGCCTTGAGGGTGCCGGACGGCTGGACCGTGTCGGCGGGCAGATCGATGATGTTCGGGTTCTTGGACGCGGCCTGCACGAACTTCCAGGTGACGTCGACCGTGTCGCCGACCTTGGCGGTGGCGGGCGCGGTGATCTCGACCTTCGTGGTCCCGTCGATCGGGTCGGCGACCCCGGCGGGCGGAACGCAGTGCGTCGCGTACGACACCTCGGCGGCCTGGGCGGTACCGGCGGCCACGCCGAGCAGGACACCTGCCCCGCCGAGGACCAATGCGGCCGCCGCCGCGCCCGCTCTGACCGGTGTCACTCTCCTTCGCATGATCACGTGGGTCCTTTCGTGGTGGGAGTCGTGGGTGGCGTGGGAGTCCTGGGACTCGCCGGACTGTCGTCGTGCGGTGCGGAGAGCCGACCGGCCGTCGCGCCCGGATCGTCGTCCGGGGTGAACCACGGCAGGGTCGAGGTCGTGGCGGGCCCGGGGTCGGGCGCGGGCGCGCGTCGCAGGCGGGGGACGCGGAAGGCCGGGCGCGGTGCCGCCCGGTGGGCGCGGGCCGGGCGTACCCGGTCCACGACGGCCATGCCGACGCGGAAGACGGCGGTCGGTACGACCACGCAGAGCAGGAGCCAGAACAGGGTCACCCCCCAGGGGCGGCCGACGCCCCAGGGCTGTTCGGCGAGGACCTTGCCGTCGTACTTCAGGGAGACGGTGTAGTCGCCATGAGCCCCCGCGGAGAGCTCGAAGGGCAGCTTGATCTGGGCCTTCTTGCCGGGCGCGAGGGTGCCGTGCCACTGCTGCTCGTCCCACTGGGGTGCGAACAGGCCGTGCGCGGTGCCCAGTTGGAAGACGGGATCCTTGAGCGGGGTCGACCCGGCGTTGCCGATGGTGAAGACGAGGGTGCGGGAGGGGGGTGCGCCGAACCAGGTCAGCAGCCCGGAGGAGCCCTCGAGCCGGGTGTCGGTGAGCATCGAGAGGCGGCCGCCGGTGGTCGCGACGGGCAGCGGCTTCACGGCGTGTCCGGCGACCTGGAAGGCGGTGTCCGCGTCGGCCGGGGCGCCGGTCACGGTGGCCACGTGGACGACACAGGGGCAGGGCACCGGCGGTTCGGCTACCGGGAGTTGTCTGCTGAAGCGGCCGTCCGCGTCGGTGGTGACGGCCCGTCCGGCGGAGTTGGCGCAGGAGTTGGTGCCGCCGATCACGCCCCGGGCCGGGGTGGCCTGGCCGCAGATCAGCATCATCAGCAGGGTGCCCGGGCGCCAGCCGGTCCCGCTGACGGTGACGGAACCCCCGGTGCCCGCCTGCGCCGTGGACACCTTGACGGCCGGCCCGACGGCGGCGGCCGCCGCCAGGGGGGTCATCAGCAGCGCGAACACCGCCGCCAGTACCAGGAACGCTCGCGCCCTCACCTCGCTGCTCCCGTCAGCTCGACGTCCGGGGAATGGAGTTCGGCCACCGGTTGGGCACGGCGTCCGCGCAGTCGTACGACGGTCACGGCGGCCGCCGCCGTCAGCGCGGCCGTGGTCCCCGCCACCGCGCCCCAGGGCACGAAGTGGGCCCGGGTGCTCGCCGTGGCGTGCGCGCCGCCGGCCGCCGTCGCCGTCAGCCGGACGTGGACGGCGTCCAGCGCGGGCCGGCCGGGCCACGGCTCGCTCAGTTCGGTGCGGGTGCCGGGGGCGAGGCGGACCGGGAGGGTGCGCGGGGCGCGGTCCATGAGGACCCGGCCGAAGACCCCGTCGACGTGCACCGCGAGCTTCGGTACGAGAGCGGTCGTACCCCGGTTGACCAGCTCGTAGGTGATGCGGTCACCGTGGACGGCCAGGTGTTCGAGGGTCAGGGCGGTCAGGGCGGGGCCGCCCACGCGCAGCCGGATGCGGACGGTGGCGGTGCGGCCGTCGGCGTCCTTCGCGACGAGGGCGCCGGAGCGGTCGCCCGGGGCCGCGTCCGCCGGGACGGTCAGTGTGAAGGGGACGTCGGCACGGGTGCGGGCGGGGACGCGGACGCTCCGCTCGGCGGGGGTGACCGGGACCCCCGTACCGGTCAGCCGTACCGTCACGGGGTGCCGGCCGGGGTTGGTCACCGACACGGTGTCCTGGAGGACCGCCCCCGGGACGCCCTCGGCGTAGAAGGAGGGCCGCCCACCGCCCCCGGGCCCTACCGACCACCCCCCGACCGCCACCGCACGCGGAGCGACGAGGAACAGCACCGCCCCAGCGAGCCCGAGAGCACGGAGAGCGATCCGGCCGGGGGACGCGGGGCGGACGGGCCTGAGGGGGGCCGCGAGGCAGCCTGGGCGGACGGGATGTGCGGGGCAGCCGACGCCGACGGGGTGCGCGGGGCAGATGGCACCGACGGGGTGCGCGGGGCAGATGGCACCGACGGGGTGCGCGGGGTGCGCAGAGCTCAGGCGCTGCGCAGAGCGCGGAAGGGGCGCGGGACGGGCGGACTCCGCGGGCAGCGCGTCCCGGACCGGCCTCGCTGAGGGTGTGGGCCGGGTGAGCTGCGCGGGGAACGTGGGGCGGGAGGGCTCCGCAGGGGGGTGCGGGCGTGCGGAGCGGGTGGGTGGCATGGGCGGCTCCAGCGGTCGGACCCGGTGGGTCAGCGGCGTGCGGTCTGGTTCCGCCGGGTCAGCCAGAGGGTGCCGGCCGCGCCCGCGAGCAGCACGGTCCCGCCGAGGGTGCCGAGCGCGACGAACGAGTCCTCGGGGCCGGTCTTCGGGAGGGTGCCGCCGGAGTCGGTGCCCGTGCCGCCGGACGAGGAGCCGGAGCCGCCGGACGAGGAGCCGGAGTCGTTCGAACCGCCGCTCGAGCCGCCACTCGAACCGCCGCCCGACGCCGTCACGTCCAGGGTCAGGGCGGGTCCGGGGTGGTTGGTGGGGTTGCACGTCGTCGTCGTACCGAGCGCCTTGATGACGAGCGTGCCCGGCGTGAAGGTCACCTTGCCGGACTTCTTCGGGGTGTAGGTGCCGCTCAGGTCGCTGATCTTGATCGGGGTGTTGGCGGGGATCGCGGCCTGGTTGGCGGGGCCGGTGACGTTCAGGGTCCCGGTCTCGGCGCCGCCCAGCGTGATGGTGGCGCTCGGGCTCATGGCGCCCTTGCCGAGTTCCACGGGACTGGAGGAGACGCCCTTCTGCCAGGACATGGTGATCGTGTAGCCGCTGCCGCTGCGGACGCCCTTGATGTCGATCGGGGAGACCGCGCTCTTCTGGCCGATCGGCGTCTGGCACTGGTAGTCGACGTCGACGACGGTGGCGTGCGCGGCCGGGGCGGCCAGCAGTACCGCCGAGCCGGCCAGGGCGGCGGCGGACGCGAGCGCGGCGGTTCGTTGGGAGGACGGCACGGTCCACCTCGTTCCTGACGGCGTATCAGATGGGCCGTCAAGGTACGCCGGGGCTCAAGAGGAGGGAAGAGAAAGGGCGTGGCGGAAGTGTGGGGGTGCCGACGGAGCGGGGCTCCCTACGCCGGCGCCCCGAGTTCCGCCCAGACGGTCTTCCCGGCCGCCCCCGGCGTCCGTACGACCCCCCAGTCGAGACACAGCCGCTGCACGATGAACATCCCGTGCCCCCCGGGCCGCCCCGCGCGGTGCGGGGTCCGCGGCGCCGGCTGACCGTTCCCGCGGTCCGACACCTCCACCCGGATCACCTTGTTGTCGCAGGCCAGGAACAGCTCGTCGGGCCCCTCGGCATGCAGGCAGGCGTTGGTGACCAGCTCGGACACCACGAGCAGCACATCCTCCGCGGCGGCTCTGCGGTCGGCGGTGGCGGCCGGCAGCCACCCCCACGCATGCAGCGCCTCGCGGGTGAAGTCGCGGGCGAGCGGCACCACCCCGCTCTCCCCTTCGAGGCGCACACTGCGGACCTGACGACCCCCCGACGAGGCGGGCGGCACACCGGACGCCGCCGTCTCGGACATCCCGGAAGCGCCGCTGGGCTCCGGGCCGCGGTCGCCCGGCGGGTAAGGCCGGGTGGTGCTCATCAGCGCTTCACCTCACCGTTTCACCGGTTCACGATTCAGAATTCGCGTTGTTGCAGTTTCGTACGGTCCTGTCGGCCTGATGCCCTCGGGCGTGCCCGGGCCGGGCGCCGACAGATCCAGAATCACTCCTGCCCGACCGATCGGCGGGAACACCCCCCGGTTCCGGACGGCAGGGAACAGGACTCAGCCCTCGTCGCCGGTCTTGTCGTCGGTCCCGCCGTCGGTCCCGTCGGCCAGAGCCGCCGCCACGGAGTCATGGACGGTGAAGACCGCCTCGGCCCCGGTGATCTCGAACACCCGGGCGACGACGGGCTGCATCGCGGCGAGGTGCACACCACCGCCCGCCGCCTCGGCCCGCAGCCTGGTGCCGAGCAGCACGTTCAGCCCGGTCGAGTCGCAGAACTCGAGGCGTGAGCAGTCGACGACGAGGCGTGAGAAACCCTTGTCGAGGAGATCGTCGAGTGGCTCGCGCAACAGATCCGCGGTGTGGTGATCGAGCTCACCAGCCGGAGTCACCACGGCGCTGGAACCCTCTTCTCGCACCTCCACCAGAAGCCGGCCCGACTGTGCGCTGCCGACCGTCCCGTGGTCCATTGCCGTCTCTCTCCCGAGGTTGTGACCGCTTTGTCACCGTCTGACCGATGCCTGACGATGCTCGCCGATGTCTGCCGAACGCCATGCCGACGCCCTCGAACATTACGCCTTCTCCACGGACTCCGACACCCGAACAACCCCCCCTAACTGGACAAATCACAATAGAACGGACTTGCGATGGGCTCGACGAAGCGGGTAGGGCTAGTACGGACACCTAAACCGACACGGCCGGCTTTGGAGGCGCCGCACACCGCAGTGCACGCACGGCTTCGGCAGCCATATGCCGAGAACGATGGAGGACACCATGTCACCCCGGCTCGACGCCTCGCATACCCGGACGGCGACGTCGACACCCCCACCGGAACAACTGGATGCCATCGAGGGACTGATCGCGGACCTGCCCGAGATCCCCCCTTACGACGAGGTCGACGCGGTCGACGCGCGCGCGTTGTCCAAGACCCTCTTCGAGCGGCTGGAGTCGCTGGAGGAAGGCACGTACGAGTACTCGTACGTGCGCAACACACTCGTCGAACTGAACCTCGCGCTGGTCAAGTTCGCCGCCTCCCGGTTCCGCTCCCGCAGTGAGCCGATGGAGGACATCATCCAGGTCGGCACCATCGGCCTGATCAAGGCGATCGACCGCTTCGAACTGTCCCGCGGCGTCGAGTTCCCCACTTTCGCGATGCCAACGATCATCGGCGAGATCAAGCGTTTCTTCCGCGACACGTCGTGGTCGGTACGGGTCCCGCGCCGCCTCCAGGAACTGCGGCTCGACCTGGCCAAGGCGGGCGACGAACTGGCCCAGAAGCTGGACCGCTCCCCCACGGTCGCGGAACTCGCGGAACGCCTCGGCATCTCGAGGGAAGAGGTGGTCGAGGGCATGGCGGCCGCCAACGCGTACACGGCCTCCTCCCTGGACGCGCAGCCCGACGAGGACGACTCCGAGGGCACGCTGGCGGACCGGATCGGGTACGAGGACCACGGCCTGGAGGGCATCGAGTACATCGAGTCCCTCAAGCCGCTGATCGCCGAGCTCCCCTCCCGGGACCGCAGGATCCTCTCGCTGCGCTTCGTGGCGGGCCTGACCCAGTCGGAGATCGGCGAGGAACTCGGCATCTCCCAGATGCACGTGTCCCGGCTGCTGTCCCGGACGCTGGTCCGGCTGCGCAAGGCGCTGACGCTGGAGGAGTAGGACCGACGCCCGCCCGGCGCCCGCCCGCCCGACGTTCGACGCCCGTCGGCCGACCACGGCCGCGGGCCGCGGGCTGCGGGCTGCGGGCTGCGGGCTGCGGGCGCTCTCGGCGCGTGCTGCACGTGCTGCACGCGCAGCACTTTCGGCAAAGGCGCCCCACGGCCCCCGCGCACCCTCCAGACTGGCCGGTACGTCAGGAAGGGACGCGGCACCGAGGGGTGAGGCATGACACCAGGCGACCCTGCTCTGCCGGACGCGCGCCTGACCGAACTCCTGCGCACCCCCACCGCCACCGCCTTTCCGGCCCTCCAGGAACTGCGCGCCCGCCACCAGCCCGCGGTCCTCGCATACGCCCTGCACTGCACGACCGGCGACGCGGCGGCCCGGCGGCTCACCGCGGAGACCTTCACCGGCGCCGCCCGCGACATCGCCCGGGGCGCCGAGCCGGTCGTACCCCTGCGCCACCATCTGCTCCTGCTGACCGCACGGCTGGCCGCCGACTGGGCGCACGACGAGCGCGCCGCCGCCCTGGACCCCGCCCTGCTGCTCGTCCTGAACGCCACGGGCGCTTCCGGGCCACCGGCCCCGCCCCTCCTCACGGCGTTCCAGACCCTCCCGCCGCGCGCCCAGGGCCTGCTCTGGTACGGCGTGCTGGACCGGGAGCCCGACGCCCGGACCGCCGCCCACCTCGGCCTGACCCCCGAGGACGTCCGGTACGGCGTCCCGCCCGCCCTCCAGTCGCTGGCGCAGGCGTGCCTCCGTGCCCGGCTGGCCGCCTCCGACGACCCGCGCTGCGCGGACTTCCGCCGGCTCATCGAGGAGGCGGTCCGCCCGGAGAGCCCTCGCCACAGCGCCGACCTGCACGCCCACATGGCCCGCTGCCCGCACTGCACGGCGGCGTTCGAGGACCTCGTCGCGCTCCGCGACACCCCGCGCGAGGCGCTGGCCGAGGGGCTGCTGCCGTGGGGCGGTACGGCGTACGCACGCCGGCACCCCGCCTCGGCGCCGCCCGCCGCGCCCCTGCCGCGGCCCGGACGCCGGCGCCCGTCCCGCCGACGGCTGCTGCTCACCTCCGCGGCCCTGGGCGTGGCCCTCGTACCGCTGCTGCTCCTTCTCCTCGACCGTCCCGTCGCGCACCCTCGTGATCCGGTGGCGGCGGCCCCGCAGGTCACGGTGACGGCGACCGTCTCCCCCACGCCCGCCCGCCCGTCCGCCGGCCCGACTGCGAGCCGATCCGCGTCCGCCCCTCCCTCGTCCCGCCCCTCCTCGCCCTCGAGCTCTCCCTCTCCCGCCCCCTCTTCCTCTCCCGCCCCGAAGCCGCCGGGCGGTGCCTACGCCCAGGTGGTGAACGCCGCCACCGGCCGCTGCCTGGACGTGCGCGACGCCGACTTCGACAACGGCACCGACGCCGTCACCGCCCCCTGCTCGGGCGCCGCCTCCCAGCGCTGGCGGGTGGACACCGACCGGGGTGTCGTGCAGTCCGCCGCGGATCCCGACTTCTGCCTGGACAGCCGGGGCTCGGTCGACAACGGCGTCGGCATCTGGCACTGCTCCTCGGTGGACGGCGACCACGGCATCAACCTCCGCTTCACCGTCGACCCGGACGGCGCCATCCACCCGGCCATCGCCCTCGAGACGGCCCTCACCCCGTCCGGCCCCGACCAGCTCGCCCTCACCCCGGCGGACGACAGCACGGCCCAGCGCTGGCAGGCGGGATCCGCCTGAGGTCGCACGGCCGAGACCGTGACCGGCATCAGGAAGCCCTGCACGCCCCCCGGAAGGGGGAGGCCGAGGTGCGCAGCGAGAACGGCCGGACCAGCGGTCCGGTCACGTCACCCGCATGCCCCGCCGCCACACCGCCCCGACCAGTGGGACGCCCGGGCGGTAGGCGAGGTGGACGTGGCTGGGGGCGTTCAGGAGGAGGAGGTCGGCGCGGGCGCCGGGGGTGAGGCGGCCGATGTCGTCGCGGCGCAGGGCCGCCGCGCCGCCCGCCGTGGCCGACCAGACCGCCTCGTCGGGGGTCATGCGCATGTCGCGGACGGCCAGGGCGATGCAGAAGGGGACGGACGACGTGTAGGACGAGCCGGGGTTGCAGTCCGTGGAGAGGGCGACGGTCACGCCCGCGTCGAGGAGACGGCGGGCGTCGGGCCACTCGGCCCGGGTGGAGAACTCGGCGCCGGGGAGCAGGGTGGCGACGGTCCGGCCCTGGGCGAGGGCGTCGACGTCCGCGTCCGTGAGGTGGGTGCAGTGGTCGGCGCTCGCCGCGTCCAGTTCCACGGCCAGCTGGACGCCGGGGCCGTAGGAGAGCTGGTTGGCGTGGATGCGCGGGGTCAGGCCCTTCGCCCGGCCGGCCGTGAGGATCGCGCGGGCCTGGTCGCCGTCGAAGGCGCCCTTCTCGCAGAAGACGTCGATCCAACGGGCGTACGGGGCACAGGCGTCCAGCATCTCGCCGGTGACGAGGGAGACGTAGGCGGCCGGGTCGTCCGCGTGGTCCGGGGGGACGATGTGCGCGCCGAGGTAGGTGACCTCGTCGGTGTGGGCGGCGGCGATGCGCAGGGCCCTCGCCTCGTCCTCGACCGTCAGGCCGTAGCCCGACTTGGTCTCGAAGGTGGTGGTGCCCTGGCGGAGCGCCTCGGCGAGGTGGCGGGTGAGGTTCCGCTCCAGCGCCTCGTCCGTCGCCGCCCGGGTCGCCGCGACCGTGGTGCGGATGCCGCCCGCGGTGTACGGGCGACCGGACATCCGGGCGTTGAACTCCTGGGTGCGGTCGCCCGCGAAGACCAGGTGGGAGTGGGAGTCCACGAAGCCCGGCAGCACCGCCCGGCCGCCCGCGTCGACCCGGTTGTCAGTGGCGGGTGCTTTGCTGGATTCACCGGTCCACACGACACGGTCGCCTTCGATGACGACGGCCGCGTCCTGGACCAGACCGAGAGGGGAGTTGTCACCGAGGGAGGGGTCGTTGGTGACCAGCGTGGCGATGTTGGTGATGGCGGTGCTGCTGCTCATGGTGTCCTCGTGGAGGGTCGTCAGGCGCGGAGGGCGTCGATCGCGTCCGCGAGTGCTGTCGGCACGTCCGGTACGAGCGTGTGCGCGCCGTCGCGTACGACGTGACGTCCCGCGACGACCGTGTGCCGCACGTCCGCCGCGGTCGCGGCGAATACGGCGGTCTCGGCGCCCAGTCGGGGCAGCGGTCCTGCCGTTCTGACCGAGTCGAGGGCGATCGTCGTCAGGTCGGCGAGCATGCCGGTCTCGATGGCGCCGGCGTCGTCCCAGCCGAGGGCGGCGTGGCCGTCGGCGGAGGCGGCGCGCAGCAGCGCGGCGGCCGTCCAGTGGCCCCGGGTGCGGGTGCGCAGCCGCTCGTTCAGCTCCATGGCGCGCGCCTCTTCGAGCAGGTCGATGACGGCGTGGCTGTCGGAGCCGAGGGAGAGCGGGGAGCCCGCGCGCTGGAGGGCGACGGCGGGTCCGATGCCGTCGGCCAGGTCCCGTTCGGTCGTCGGGCACATGCAGGTGCCGGTCCTGCTGTCGCCGAGCAGGGCGATGTCCTCGTCGGTGAGGTGGGTGTTGTGGACGCCGGTGGTGCGCGGGCCGAGGACGCCGTGGTCGGCGAGCAGCCGGGTGGGGGTGACGCCGTGGGCGGCCAGGCATGCGTCGTTCTCCGCGGTCTGCTCGGACAGGTGCACGTGCAGCGGGGCCCGCCGTTCCTCGGCCCATCCGGCCACGGTCGCCAACTGCTCGGCGGGCACCGCCCGTACGGAGTGGATCGCCGCTCCGATCCGTGCGTGATCCCGTTCCTTGAGAACTGAACAGCGTTCGGCCCACGCCTGTGCGCTGCCGTCGGAGAAGCGCAGCTGGTGGGTGTTGGGCGGCTCGCCGCCGCGCCGGTTCGAGATGCCCGAGGACAGGTAGGCGGTGTCGAGGAGGGTGATCCTGATCCCGGCGTCGGCGGCGGCCGCGATCAGTGCCTCGCCCATGGCGTTGGGGTCGGCGTAGCGGGTGCCGCCGGGGGCGTGGTGGACGTAGTGGAACTCGCCGACGCAGGCGACGCCCGCCAGCGCCATCTCGGCGTACACCGCGCGGGCGAGCGCGTGGTAGGTGTCCGGGGTCAGCCTGTCGGCGAAGGAGTACATGAGTTCGCGCCAGGTCCAGAAGGTCCCGGAGCCGACCTGGACCGTGCCGCGCAGGGCCCGGTGGAAGGCGTGCGAGTGGGCGTTGGCCAGGCCGGGAAGGGTGAGGCCGCGCAGCACCTCGGCGCCGGGCGGCGGGGCGGGCGCCTGGGTCCGCACCGCCGTGATCCGTCCGTCGGCCACCTCCACGGTGACGCCGGGCTCGACGTTCGGGTCCAGCCAGGCGTACTCCAACCAGTACGTCGTCCGTGTCGTCACGCGCGGACCAGCCCTTCCAGTACGTCGGCGAGCGCGTTCACCCCGGCCACGCAGTCGTCCTCGGCCGCGAACTCGGCCGGGGAGTGCGAGACGCCGGTGGGGTTGCGTACGAACAGCATGGCGGTCGGGACGCTCCCGGAGAGGATCCCGGCGTCGTGTCCCGCGCCGGTGCCCAGGACGGGCACAGTGAGACCGGTGTCCTTGCCGAGGATGCGGCCGAGTTCGTCACGCAGGGCGTGGTCGAACTCGACGACGGGGGTGAAGGACTCCCCAACGACGTCGAGGTCGATGCCTTGGGCCCGCGCGTACTCCCGGGCCGCCTGCTCGATGCCGCCGACGACGGTGTCGAGGGTGGCCTGGTCGGCGGCGCGGGAGTCGAGCCAGCCGCGCACCAGGGAGGGGATGGCGTTGACGCCGTTGGGCTCGACGGCGATCTTGCCGAAGGTGGCGACGGCACCGGCGAGTTCGGCCTCGCGGCGGGCGGCGAGCACCGTCTCGGCGTACGACAGCATGGGGTCGCGCCGGTCGGCCAGCCGGGTGGTGCCCGCGTGGTTGGCCTCCCCCCGGAAGTCGAACCGCCAGCGTCCGTGCGGCCAGATGGCGCTGGCGATGCCGACCCGGTCGCCGGACAGGTCCAGCGCCCGGCCCTGTTCCACGTGCAGTTCGACGAAGGCACCGATGCGGGCGAGCCGCTCGGGGTCGGCGCCGATGGCGTCGGGATCGTGGCCGGCGGCCTCCATGGCGCGGGGCAGCGTGACCCCGTCGGCGTCGGTCAGGCGGTGCGCCTGCTCGACGGTGAGCTGTCCGGCGGTGAGCCGTGAGCCGACACAGGCGAGCCCGAACCGGGCGCCCTCCTCGTCGCCGAAGTTGACGATGGCGAGGGGCCTGGTGAACTCCACGCCGCGCGCACGGAGTTCGTCGAGCGCGGCGAAGGAGGACACGACACCGAGGGGCCCGTCGAAGGCGCCGCCGTCCGGCACGGAGTCCAGGTGCGACCCGGTGACGACGGCGTCCCCGGCGGTGGGGTCCCCGAGCCAGGCCCACTGGTTCCCGTTCCGGTCGACCTCGTGGACGAGTCCGCGCGCCTCGGCCTGCTCCCGGAACCAGGCCCGGCACTCGGCGTCGGCCCCGGTCCAGGCGAACCGCCGGTAGCCACGGGATTCCGCGTGCCGGCCGACGGGGAGCAGCTCACGCCACATCTCGTGGAAGGAGTCTCCACTGCGCACAGCCGGACCCGCACCGGGCGGCGAGAGCTCGGCCCCCGCCGAAGAGTCGCCGTTCGTCACGCCGACTCGCCCTCACGCATCGGCACCCGCACGCCCCGCTCGTCAGCGACCGACTCCGCGATGTCGTACCCGGCGTCCACGTGCCGGATCACGCCCATGCCGGGGTCGTTGGTCAGGACCCGGCGGATCTTCTCGCCGGCGAGCTTCGTGCCGTCGGCGACCGTCACCTGGCCCGCGTGGATGGACCGGCCCATGCCGACCCCGCCGCCGTGGTGGATGGAGACCCAGGACGCGCCCGAGGCGACGTTCACCATCGCGTTCAGCAGCGGCCAGTCGGCGATCGCGTCGGAGCCGTCCAGCATGGCCTCGGTCTCCCGGTAGGGGGAGGCCACGGAGCCGCAGTCGAGGTGGTCGCGGCCGATCGCCAGCGGGGCCGCCAGCTCGCCGCTCGCCACCATGTCGTTGAAGCGCTCGCCGGCCTTGTCCCGCTCGCCGTAGCCGAGCCAGCAGATACGCGCCGGCAGTCCCTGGAAGTGGACCCGCTCGCCGGCCAGCTTGATCCAGCGGGCGAGTGACTCGTTCTCCGGGAAGAGGTCGAGGATCGCCTTGTCCGTCTTGGCGATGTCGGCGGGGTCGCCGGACAGGGCGGCCCAGCGGAAGGGACCCTTGCCCTCGCAGAACAGCGGGCGGATGTAGGCGGGGACGAAGCCGGGGAAGGCGAACGCCCGCTCGTAGCCCGCGAGCTGCGCCTCGCCGCGGATGGAGTTGCCGTAGTCGAAGACCTCGGCGCCGGCGTCCAGGAAGCCGACCATGGCCTCGACGTGCTTCGCCATGGACTCACGGGCACGGGTGGTGAAGCCGGCCGGGTCCTTGGCCGCGGCGTCGGCCATGTCCTCGAAGGCCACGCCGACCGGCAGGTAGGACAGCGGGTCGTGCGCGGAGGTCTGGTCGGTGACGATGTCGACGGGGGCGCCCTCGGCGAGCATCCGCGGCAGCAGCTCGGCGGCGTTGCCCAGCAGGCCGATGGAGAGCGGACGGCGGGCGTCGCGGGCCTCCACCGCCAGCTGGAGGGCGTGCTCCAGGCTGTCGGCCTTCACGTCGAGGTAGCGGTGCTCGATGCGGCGTTCGATGGCGCGGGGGTCGCAGTCGATGCAGAGGGCGACGCCGTCGTTCATGGTGACCGCGAGGGGCTGGGCGCCGCCCATGCCGCCGAGGCCGGCGGTGAGGGTGATCGTGCCGGCGAGGGTGCCGCCGAACTTCTTCGCGGCGACGGCGGCGAAGGTCTCGTAGGTGCCCTGGAGGATGCCCTGGGTGCCGATGTAGATCCAGGAGCCGGCGGTCATCTGGCCGTACATGGTCAGGCCGAGGGCCTCCAGGCGGCGGAACTCCTCCCAGTTGGCCCAGTCGCCGACGAGGTTGGAGTTGGCGATGAGGACGCGCGGGGCCCACTCGTGGGTCTGCATGACGCCGACCGGGCGGCCGGACTGGACCAGCATGGTCTCGTCCTGCTTGAGGGTGCGCAGGGTCCGCACCATGGCGTCGAAGGAGCGCCAGTCGCGGGCGGCCTTGCCGGTGCCGCCGTAGACGACGAGCTTGTCGGGGTGCTCGGCGACCTCGGGGTCGAGGTTGTTCTGCAGCATCCGCAGGGCGGCTTCCTGCTGCCATCCCAGGGCGCTCAGTTCCGTACCGCGCGGTGCTCGTACGGGGCGGGGTCCTGACATGGTCTGCCTCCCAGCGGATCAGTCCTCGTGTTCCTATGGTTATTCACATCCTGACCCCCTGAATAGAACTAGTCAATACATCGGTCCGGCGACACCGGCCGCCCCCGGGATGTTTGGCTGGACTTATGGGTCTTAAGGGTGTGGACGACGACATGTCGGGGGACGTCGTGGACGGACGCGAGGACGACGGCGGACGGGTGGCGCGGCGGGACGACGCCGTGCGGGCCGCGGTGGAGCAGGGGCTGCTGGGGTCGCAGGCGCCGATCGTGGGACTGCTGGACGTGACGGGCATCCGCGCGTCGGCGGCGGCGCTGCGCCGGGCGTTCGCGGCGGTGGCGGCGCCGGGGACGGAGATCCTGCACGCCTTCGCGGTGAAGGCGAACCCGCTGGTGCCGGTGGTGCGGCTGCTGGCCGAGGAGGGCCTCGGTGCGGAGGTGGCCAGCGCGGGCGAACTGGCGCTGGCGCGGGCGGCCGGGGTGCCGGTGGCGCGGACGGTGTTCGACGCGCCCGCGAAGACCGGCGCGGAGCTGCGCGAGGCGCTGGCGCTGGGCGTCGCCGTGAACGCGGACAACCCGCAGGAGCTGGCCAGGATCGACGCGCTGCGGGACAGCGGCGGCGGCACTCGCTCGCCGCTCGGCATCAGGGTCAACCCGCAGATCGGGGCGGGGACCATCGAGGCCACGTCGACGGCCACCGCGACCTCGAAGTTCGGGGTGGGACTGCGGGACGAGGGGGCCCGCGAGTGGGTGGTGCGGGCGTTCGCCGAGCGGCCGTGGCTGACGCGGCTGCACGCGCACACCGGGTCGCAGGGGATCCCGCTGGCGCTGCTGGCGCGCGGGGTGGCGGAGACGTACGCGCTGGCGGAAGAGGTCAACGCGCGTGTCGGGCGGCGGCAGATCGACACCCTCGACATCGGGGGCGGGCTGTCGGTCACCTTCGAGTCGGAGGCGGCCGAGCCGACGTACGGGCAGTACGCGCGGCTGCTCGCGGAGGTGGTGCCGGGACTGTTCGACGGGCGGTACGGGCTGGTGACCGAGTTCGGGCGGTCGCTGCTGGCCCGGCACGGGACGGTGCTGGCCCGGGTGGAGTACGTCAAGAGGTCCGGCGGCCGGCGGATCGCGGTGACGCACGCAGGGGTGCAGGTGGCGCCGCGGACGGTGTACGTGCCGGCGGCCTGGCCGCTCAGGATCGCCGCCTACGACGGCAAGGGGCGGCCCAAGGAGGGGGCGCCGGTGGTGCAGGACGTGGCGGGGCCGGCCTGCTTCTCGGGCGACCTGCTCGCCGAGGGACGCGCGCTGCCGCCTCTGGAGCAGGGCGACCTCGCGGCGGCGCTGGACACCGGCGCGTACTACTTCGGCAGCCACTACTCCTACAACTCCCTTGCCAGACCGGCGGTTTACGGCTTCGTGCCGGACGGCGGCGGGGGCGTGGCGTTCGCCGTCGTACGCGAGCCGCAGTCCGTCACGGAGATCGTGGCCGAATCCGGAGGGGCGCACGCCGACGCGCTCACCACCCTGCGTGCAACAGGGAGCCGTTGAGACAGCTGGGACACAGGGATCAACTGGTGCGAAAAGCAGCTCAGTTGACCAACACTAGCCTGCCGGACGCATGTTCCACTGGAAAATGCCAAACGACTCACCCCTCGCGCACACGATGCGTAGTGTCGGCGTCACTCAACCGGAGTCCCAGGCGGCGGGAGGGGAGCCACGGTGCCCGGAATCGACGAGTGCTTACTGGAAGCGATGCGACTGCCCGGTGCGCGGGGTGCGGCGTTGGTCGACTGGACCAGCGGACTGGCCCTGGGCACGGTCGGGGAGGCGCCCGGCGGTGACCACGAGACCACCGCGGCGGAGGCGGCCGAGCTGGCCCGGCTGGCCGCCGAGCACGGGGCGTTCAGCACGGACGACGACACCGAGATCAGCCCCCCGGTGGAGGACCTGATCGTCAGCAACCGGGACAGCTACCACCTGCTGCGGTTCGTGGTGACGTCCTTCGACGCCACCGTCTTCCTGCACCTGTGGCTGGCCCGCGAGGACGGCAATCTGGCCCTCGCCCGGATCCGGCTCGGCGAGATGGCCGAGCGGCTGGTGCTGGGATGACCGTGGTCAGGACACCTCCGCCGCTGCCGGTCCGGGACCGGGCGACCGCACCCGAACGGGCGCCCGGCGCGCTGTCCCCGATGCTGATACGGCTCGCCGAGGAGCGGGCCACCGGTGTCCTGGTCCGCGAGCACGGCACCCTGCACCTGGCCGAGGGCCGCGTGGTGCACGCCGAGAGCCCTCTCGCCCCCGGCCTCGACGTGCTCCTCACGGCCCACGGCACGCTCGACGCGGCGGCCTGGCCCTGGACCGAGGACATGGCCGCGGCCACCCACCGGCTGTTCACCGCCGGCCTGCTGCCCCGAGGCGCCCTGGAGGTGTGCCGGCTCGGCGCGCTGTACGACGCCGGGTACTTCGCGCTCGCCCCCAGCAGCACCCCGGGCCGCTTCCGCTACGGCACCCCGGCCGCCGCGAGCCCCCTGCGGGCCGTGCCGGTCGCCGCGCTCGAACGCGAGACCCGGCGCCGCCGCGAACTGCTGCACCGCGTCTGGCCCGACCCCGCCACCGACGAAGCGCCGCTGATCCGGGCCGACCCGGTCGCGCCCCCGCCGGTCACGCCCCGCCAGCGGGCCGTCCTGCGCCGGGTGGACGGCGTCCGCACGGCCCCGGAGATCGCCCGGGAACTGGGCCGGCCGGCCTTCCACACGCTGGTGGACGTACGTCGGCTGGCGGCGGCCGGGCTCCTCGTCCCGGGGCGCACCACGACCCCCGCGCCACCCCGGCTCCCCCCGGTCACCGACCCCGACATCGCGCTGCTGAAGAGGCTCAGGGATGCGCTGGAGGCCCTTTGAACGGCACCGCCCCGCCGAGAGGAGACAGCTGATGGCGGCAGAATCCGGCAGCTCCGACAGAGCAGCCGTCCTCGACGAACTGCACCGGCTGCGCAGCCGGATGCCCCAGCTCACCGGGGCCCTCGCGGCCGGCGTGGACGGCCTGGTCGTCGCCCACGACTGTCCGGGCGTCGATCCGGAGGGCCTGTCCGCCCTGACCGCGGCCGCACTCGGCGTCGCCGTGCGGATCGCCGACGCCACCGGGAAGGGCGAGCTCAGGGAGCTGCTGGTGCGCGGCGAGGACGGCTATGTCGCCACCTACGCGGCCGGCCGCAGCGCCGTGCTCACCCTGCTCGCCGAGGACCGGGTGAACGTCGGCCGGCTGCACCTGGAGGGCCGCCGGGCCGCCGCCCGGATCGGAGAGCTGGTCGACGCCGCCGAGGCCGCCGCCAAGGCCCTGCGACCGGCCCGCGCCACCACCACACGAACCAGAACCACGCGCACGCCACGCACCAGCACCACCACCGACGCGCGCACCGCAACCGACAGTTGAAAGGAACCAGAACGTCATGGCCAACACCGAAACCGCGCTGAAAGAGTGCCTCACCTCCATCGAGGGAGCCACCGGCGTCGCGCTCGTCGACTACACCAGCGGGATGGCGCTGGGCACGATGGGTGGCAGCAAGACCTTCGACCTGAACGTGGCCGCCGCGGGCAACACCGACGTGATCCGCGCCAAGATGCGCACCATGGAGCACCTCGGCCTCAAGGGCGAGATCGAGGACATCCTGATCACGCTGTCCAACGCGTACCACCTGATCCGCCTGCTCAAGGGCCGCGGCGGCAACGGCCTCTTCCTCTACCTGGTGCTGGACGCCTCCCGCGCCAACCTGGCGATGGCCCGGCACCAGCTGAAGAAGATCGAGGAGGACCTGGAGGTCTGACCGGCCTCAGACCAGCGCCGCGGTGCGGCGGCGGGCCCCGCCCGGGGACGCGTCGCCCGCCGCGATGCCGGTACCGCGGTACGCCTTGACGGCCTTGCCCGCCGGACGGCCGCCGCGCCCGTCGAGCCAGTCGACACGCACCCACATCAGCTGGTCCGCGGCCTTCTCCCGGCGGCCCAGCCAGGCCGCCTTCAGGCGCAGTCCGGTACCGGTCCCGGCGAGCAGCAGGCCGCCCGCCGCGGGCACCGCGAAGGAACCGCCGAGGGCGACGGCGAAGGCGAGCAGCAGCCACCAGCGGTGGCCACGGCGCCAGTTGCGCACGGTCACGGCCCGGTCCTGGAGGACGTCGTGCCTGCCGGCCCGGGCGGCGCCGCGCAGCAGTGCGGTGTACCGCCCGCGGCGGACGAGGGCCACGACGGCGGCGCCGACGACGAACAGCGCGACCCCGGCCGACACGCCGATCCGGCGCCCGGTGAGCCCCGCGGGCAGTACGCCGACGCCCGCCGCGAACACCCCGGCCCACCACAGGGGCGCGGCCCCGGCCCGTACGACCACGGCCACCCGGGCCAGTCCCTGTCCGCCGCGCCCTTCCCGTACCCCACGCGCCATGTCCGCAGCCTCCTCGCCGGTGTCGGTCCGTCCGTAGGGCGGGACGGTAACGACCGAACGTGAGACGAGTCTTAAAGTCCTGCTCGACTCTTGAAGTCCTGTTCGACTCTTGAAGGCCTACTCGACGAACAGGCCCCGGGCCGCCGCCCGCGTGTCGAACTCCTCCAGGCGGACCTGTGCGTCCGGCAGGTCGTCGCACATGGCCTCCAGGAGCACCCGGCCGAGCAGCATCGGCGCGCACGCCGTGTCGAAGGCGAGCCCGGTGCCGACGGCGGCAGGCAGCAGCAGGTCGGAGACCTTGGCCACCGGCGCGAAGGCGGAGTCGGCGACGGTGACCACGGTCAGCCCGGCCTCCTTGGCGTAGCCGAGGGTGTCCACGACCTCGCGGGGATGCCGGGGCAGCGCGAAGCACAGCAGGGCGGAGGCGCCGGCGAGGACGGCCGCGTCGATGCGGTCGTGGATCATCGTGCCGCCCTCGTTGAGCAGCCGGACGTCCGGGTGGACCTTGGCGGCGAAGTAGGCGAAGCCGTACGCCTGGGAGGCGGCGGCGCGCAGGCCGAGCACCGGCAGCGGCCGGGAGGCGGCCAGCAGCCGCCCCGCCTGCTGCACCGGGCGGGGGTCGGCGAGCACCTCGGCGAGGTGCCGGAGGTTCTCGATCTCGGCCTCGACGGCCTGCTGGTACTCGTTGTACGCGCCGTTGCCCGGGGTCTGCTCGGCGGGCACCACCTCGCGCAGGTGCCTGCGCAGCGCCGGGTAGCCGTCGAAGCCGAGGGCGACCGCGAACCGGGTCACGGAGGGCTGGCTGACGCCGGCCAGTTCGGCCAGCTCCACGCTGGACAGGAAGGGCACGTCGGCGGCGCGCCGCACCATGCTGTGCGCGATGCGCCGCTGGGTCGGCGTGAGCCGGTGCCCCTCGAAGAGCGCCTGCAACCGTGTCGCAGGGCTGTCGGTCACGCTCATGACGTGCTCCCCCTCCAGATGTCCGTGAACCGGTCGAGCAGCCCGGCCGCCGCGGTGACGTCGTCGGTCAGCGGCCGGTCGGCCGGGTCCGCCTCCAGCGCCGCCTCGGCGAGCTCCAGCGCCAGGTGCGCCCCGAGCCCGGGTTCGGGCCTCAGGTCGCGCTGGCGCAGCGCCCGCACGGCGGCGACGAGTTCGCAGCCGACCACCAGACGGTACGCACGACAGGCGCGCAGCGTTTGACGGGCGGCGAGCGAGGCGAAACTGGCCTGCTCCTCGACGCCTCGGGAGAGTACAGCGTGCCCGAGCGAGGCGGGCGCGGAGAAGGCGCGCAGGTCACCGAGGGCGGCGGCCGCGGCGTACTCCAGGATCATCACGCCGGAGGAGGCGGGCTCGTGGTCGGCGAGGAAGGGGCGCAGGCGGGTGTAGGCGGGCTCGTTGAGGGTGGACAGGCGGGACGTGGACAGGCGCGCGACCTGGGTGACGGCGAGCCGGAAGTGGTCCAGGGCGAGGGCGAGTTGGGCCTGGTAGAAGCCGCCGTGGTGGTAGGCGGCGAGGTCCTCGACGGAGATCAGGGGGTTCTCGGCGGCGGCGTTGATCTCGATCGCCAGCACCTGTTCCAGGGCGTCGGCGGCGTCATGGGCGGGGCCGTGGATCTGGGGCAGGCAGCGGAAGCCGTACGGGTCCTGGATCCGGCCGAGCGGCGGGACGGGCCGGTCGGCGGCGCCGATCAGCTCCCGCATCCGGCGGGCGACCTCGGCGCTGCCCCGGTGCGGGCGGGCCGCGTGCACGGGGGCAGCGTACGGCTCGTGGGAGCCGTCGACGGCGAGCAGGGACAGGGCCGCCACCACCTGGGTGGCCTCGATCAGGCCGCGCAGTTCGTGCAGGGCGAGCGCGGACTGACCGAGGGTGAGGGCGTTGCTGCTGATCAGGGCGAGGGCGTCGTTGTTGTCGAGGGGCTGCGGCTCGGGTGGCGCCTCGCCCCGCCAGGGGTGCTCCCCGGCCAGGGCGAGGCCCATCTGCGCCAGCGCCGCGATGTCCCCGGTGCCGACCGAACCGAACTCGTTGACGACCGGGTGCGCGCCGGACTCCAGCGCCTCGCACAGGGCGGTGACGACGCTCGGCCTGAGGCCGGCGCCGCCCGCCAGCAGCTGGTTGGCGCGTACGGCGAGCATCGCGCGCACCTGCCGGGCGGGCAGTTCGTCGCCGATGGCGCCGGCGTGGCTGCGCAGCAGCCGCAGGCCGTGTCCGGCGGCGGCCTCGGTGGGCACGTCCTCGGTGCGGTTGGCGCCGACGCCGGTGGAGCGGCCGTAGACGCGGCCGGTCGCGGCGATCCGACGGGCGGCGTCCCAGGACTCCTCCGCGCGGCGCATCGCGTCCGTGCCGGGGACCGGGCGGGCGGTGCCGTCGGCGAGGCGTACGACGTCGTCGACCCCCATGCCGATGCCGTCGAGGACCACCAAACCGGAATGAGCTATTCCGACCTCGTCCACGATATGAGACGACATAACGCCCAAACTCCCCTCAACCCGGACATCGGATCTTGCTCTTCGGTCATCCGTTACACCGGATTAACGCCAGACCGTTGACAAGCTATTCACACACCAAGAACTCTGCATGACGTTATACAGCCGGGCAAGGGACATCTCATGATCCAGTTCGACGCGGTCCACAAGCGCTTCCCCAACGGCACGACAGCAGTCCATGATCTCTCCTTGGAGATGCCCGAGGGCGGGGTCACCGTCCTGGTCGGCTCCTCCGGCTGCGGCAAGACCACCACCCTGCGGATGATCAACCGAATGGTCGAGCCGACCTCCGGCACGATCAAGGTGAACGGCGAGGACGTCACCCGCCAGGACGCCGCCGAACTGCGCCGCTCCATCGGGTACGTCATCCAGCAGGCCGGGCTCTTCCCGCACCGCACGGTGCTCGACAACATCGCCACCGTCCCGCTGCTGCTCGGCTGGAACCGGAAGAAGGCCCGCGCCCGCGCCGCCGAACTCCTGGAGACCGTCGGCCTCGCCGCCGACGCCGGCAAGCGCTACCCGCACCAGCTCTCCGGCGGCCAGCAGCAGCGCGTCGGGGTGGCCCGCGCGCTCGCCGCCGACCCGCCCGTGCTGCTGATGGACGAGCCGTTCGGCGCCGTCGACCCGGTGGTGCGCAGCCAGCTCCAGGACGAACTGCTGCGACTCCAGAAGGAGTTGAGCAAGACCATCGTCTTCGTCACGCACGACATCGACGAAGCGGTCCGGCTCGGCGACCGGATCGCCGTCTTCCGCACCGGCGGCCACCTGGTCCAGTGCGCCCCGCCCGCCGAACTCCTGGCCCGCCCCGCCGACGACTTCGTGGCCGACTTCCTCGGCGCCGAGCGCGGACTGAAGCTGCTCTCGCTGAAGACCCTGGCCGGCGTTCCGCAGGGCCCGGCTCCCGAGGGCGACGCCTGGACGCTCGTACTCGACGCCACGCGCAGGCCCCTGCACTGGGCCTCGACCGCCACGGACGCCGAACTCCCGGTGCGGCCGCTGCGCGACGGGGACTCGCTGCTCTCGGCCCTCGACGAGTCGATCGCCTCCCCGACCGGACTGGTCGCCCGGGTCGACGCCGACGGTGTCCTCACCGGCGTCTCGTCCCGCGACGACATCCACCTCCACGCGGGCCAGGCCCACACCGAGGCGCGGGCGGTGGCCGCGTGACCGTCGACTGGTCGTGGATGGGCGACCACACCGACGATCTGACCAGCCTCACTCTCTCCCACCTCCAGGCCGCGATGACCGCCGTCTTCTTCGGCCTGGTGATCTCGCTCCCGCTCGCGGTGCTCGCCCACCGGGTCCGCCCGCTGCGCGGCTTCCTGCTCGGCCTGTCCAACGTCCTCTTCACGATCCCCTCGATCGCGATCTTCGTCCTGCTGCTGCCGGTCAGCGGCCTGACCCGGACCACCACCGTCATCGGCCTGACCGTCTACACCTTGGTCGTGCTGCTGCGGAACACGGTCGAGGGCCTGGACTCGGTCCCGGCGAAGACCAAGGAGGCGGCCAAGGCGATGGGCACCCGCCCGCTGCGCACCCTCCTCACCGTCGAGTTCCCGCTCGCCCTGCCCGTGATCTTCGCGGGCGTGCGGATCGCCACCGTCATGTCGATCTCCCTCGTGTCCGTCGCCACCTACATCGGCGACGGCGGACTCGGCCAGCTCTTCACCGACGGCTTCCAGCGCGACTTCCCGACCCCGGTGATCGCGGGCGTGGTGCTCACGATCCTGCTCGCCGTGGTCGCGGACGCGCTGCTGGTGGCCCTGCAGTACGTCCTCACCCCGTGGCGCAGGAGGCGAGCCTGAGATGTTCGAACTCTTCAAGAACCTCGGCGCCTGGCTGACCAGCGGCGCCCAGTGGGCCGGCCAGGACGGCATCGCGCACCGCCTCGCCGAGCACCTCCAGTACTCGCTGCTCGCCACCCTGATCGCCGCCGCGATCGGCCTCCCGGTCGGACTGCTGATCGGGCACACCGGCAAGGGCGCGTTCGTCGCCATCAACCTGGCGTCCTTCGGGCGCGCGCTGCCGACCGTCGGCCTGGTCGTCCTGGTCTTCCTGGCGGGCGGCCTGTCCATGCTGCCGGTGTACGTGGCGCTGGTGGCCCTCGCGGTCCCGGCGATCGTCACCAACACCTACGCCGGGATGACGGCCGTCGACCCGGACGTCCGCGACGCCGCCCGCGGCCAGGGCATGCGCGGCCACCAGGTTCTCCGCCAGGTCGAGTTGCCCCTGGCCCTCCCCCTCATCATGACCGGCCTGCGGCTCGCGCTGATCCAGGTCGTCGCCACCGCCACCATCGCCGCGTACGTCTCCTTCGGCGGCCTCGGCCGCTACGTCTTCGACGGACTCGCCCAGCGCGACCTCGTGCAGGTGCTGGGCGGCGCGGTGCTGGTCGCGGTCGTCGCCGTCGTCCTCGACCTGCTTCTGAGCACCCTCCAGCGCTTCCTCTTCCTCCCCCACGCTCGAACAGACTCGCGTGGGGGCACCCCCACCCGCACCGCCTAGGGAACCCGAAGATGAACCGTCGTACCCTCCTCGGTGGCCTGTTCGCCGCCGGATCCGTCACCGCCCTCTCCGCCTGCTCCAGCGGCATCACCTCGCTGAACGAGAGCAGCGGCTCGACCGCCGGCGGCGGTTCCAGCAAGGGCGGGATCACCATCGGCACCGCCAACTTCACCGAGAACCAGGTGCTCGGCTACCTCTACGCGGCCGCGCTCCGGAAGGCGGGCGTGAAGGTGAAGGTCCGCCCGAACCTCGGCACCCGGGAGATCGTGATCCCCGCGCTCCGGGCCGGTGACATCGACCTGCTGCCCGAGTACCAGGGCGCCCTGCTCAACTACCTGGCCCCGAAGGACGACTCGTCCGAGCCCGGCACCATGCAGAACGCGCTCACGCTCGCGCTGCCGGCCGGGCTCCAGGTACTGCCCTACGGCCAGGCCGCCGACTCCGACTGCTTCGTGGTCACCCGGGCGACCGCGCGGAAGTACGGCCTGACCTCCCTCGCCGACCTCGCCCGGCAGAACGGGAAGCTGGTCATCGGGGCCGCGCCCGAGGTGAAGAAGCGCCGGGTGGGCGCGGTCGGGCTACAGGAGGTGTACGGCGTCGAGTTCAAGGAATTCAAGTCGCTCGACTCGGACGGCCCGCTGGTCAAGGGCGCACTCAAGAAGGGCGACGTGGACGTGGCGAACCTGTTCACCACCGACACCGACATCGCGGCCAACGGCTGGGTGGTGCTGACCGACCCGAAGAACCTGATCCCCAGCCAGCACATCGTGCCGCTGATCGCCGACCGCAAGGCCGACGACACCGTCCGCAAGGCCCTCGCCCGGCTCGGCACCCTCCTCACCACCGACCAGCTCACCCGGCTCAACAGCCAGGTAGACAACGACAAGAAGGACCCGGAGGACGTGGCGAACGCCTACGCCAGACAACACGGCCTGGCCTGACGACAGGGTATGGCCCGAGGCCAGGGCCGGGGGCCGACCGCGGAGGCGGCACGGCAGATCGCTGAGCTGTTGACCGTCCTGCTCGGCGCGTTCGCCCCCGTGGGCCGGTCGGCCTTCCTACTCGCCCGCCGCCGAGGGCTGTCCGGCGACATGGGGACTGCCTTCGGGGTGGAAGCGGCCCAGCCTGCGCGGCGGCACGATGCCGGGCAGCAGCAACTGCCACATCAGGGTCGTCCGCTCGGGCAGGTCCTTGCGCCCGCACAGCACCTGGGAGCTGAGCTGGAGCCCGGTCCAGGAGCCGACGATCAGTGCGGCCAGCCGCTCGCAGTCGATGTCGGCCTTGACGTCACCGCGCTGCTGGGCCTCGGCCAGGCACTTCCGGAAGACCTCGATCCACTTCGTGTACGGCTCGCTGACGATGCCGGTCTTGGAACTCTGGTCGGTCACCAGCCGGATGCCCGCGCGCACCTGGACGTTCTCCACCAGCTGCCGCGCCATGCGGTGCAGTATGTCGATGACGGACTGCACACCCGGACCGCCGGCGTCCGCGGCCGAGTCCAGGACGGAGAACTGCTCGTCGATGAGGACCTGGGCCAGCTCCTCCTTCGAGGTGAAGTGGAAGTAGAGGGCCCCCTTCGTCACCCCGGACTCTTTGACGATGTCGCCGAGGGTGGTGCCGTGGTACCCCTCCGCGTCGAAGGCGCGCGCGGCGCCTTCCAGGATGGCGGCACGGGTGACCTCCGCGCGTTCCTGCCTGGCCATGGATGCAACCCCTTCGCTGTGACCGGAGCTGTCGCCGCGCCATCCTCCCCTCGGGCAGATCGCGGCCGGCTCCTGGCCGTAATTCTGCCCGCTCTCCACAAAAAAACCAACTAACTGGTACCTTTCTCCGCGCCTTTCCTCAGGGGCGGAAGGGAACATTCCGTGCAAGAAGTCGCCGAGAACCCGCCGAGCGGGGGCTCGCGAATGCGCAACCTGAAGCGCTCTGAGCTGCACGAATCCGCCTCCGAACACCCCTTCCGCAACAGACAGTCCACCTTGACAAACAGGTCAGGTGGTTTTTTACTGTGCGAGTACGTCGCGGAAGCAGTCTCAAGCGCCGCGCCAACCGGGGGTGTGGTTCATCGTGCGATTCAACCTGCTCGGCCCTTTGGAAGCCGTGTCCGACGACACTCCGGTGGGGCTCGGCGGATTCAACCAGCGGGCCATTGCCGGATTTCTGCTGCTGCGCGCCAACGAGACCGTGCCGACCAGCAAACTCATTCACGCGTTATGGGGCTACGACCCACCCGCGACCTCGCGAAAAATGGTGCAGAACGCGGTGTCAGGACTGCGCAGGACCATCGAGAGGCATGCGCGGCCCGACGGTTCCGTGCGGCTCGTCACCGCCACGCCCGGGTACCGTCTCACCGTCGCCGAGGGGCATCTGGACCTCTGGCGGTTCCGCCACCAGGTGGACCGCGGCCGTACCGAACTGGCGGCGGGCGCCCAGGAGTCGGGCCTCGCGAAGCTGCGCTCGGCGCTGTCCATGTGGCGCGGGCCGGCCCTCGCCGATCTCGTCGAGTCAGGGATCGCGTGGCCGGAGCTCAAGGCGGTCGCGGGGCTGCGCCTGAGCGTCTTCGAGGACTACGCCCAGGAAGTGCTCCGGCGCGGCGGGCACCACGAGATCCTCGGCGAGCTGGAGGAACTGACGGCGGCGGAGCCCACGGGCGAGCGGTTGTGCGGACTGCTGATGACGGCGCTGTACCGGTGCGGGCGCCAGCACGACGCGCTCGCCGCGTACCAGCGCACCCGGGCCGCGCTGCTGGACGGCTTCGGCCTCGACCCCGGCCACGAACTGCGGGCGCTGGAAGCCGCCGTCCTCAACCAGGATCCCGCGCTCACCCCCGAGTCCGAGCCGTACGGGAAACCCACGGCTCGCCGCACGGCAGGCGTCGGCCGCTGTGAACACCGCCGCGGCGGCCTGCTGACCACCCGGACATGGGCACCGGCCCACCGCCGACGCCACCCGTAGCGCCCGGACTCTGCCGGCTCGGACGTCACCACCGCGCTGGCCGACGACGACATGGCCCACCTCGTGGGAGCCGCGCGCGGTGCGCGGCCGCAGCGCCCCGTCCAGCAACGCGCCGCCCCCGTGCCCACGCCGAAGTGCACCAGGTCGCGGTCGTCGGCGAGGGGCACCCGCGCGCCGGGCGGCAGCCCACCCGCTGCCCCCAAGGCGATTACCGCGCGGTTGCCGGGCGGTGGCCGGGTGCGTGGCGTACTTGAGCCGCGCACGGTCGCGAGAGGCACGCGCCCGCGGCGCGCCTTGAAGAGCAAGCCCGCGCCCGCGCAGTGACGACGAAAGAAGTGAGTGATGCCCCCCTCGACAGCACTGGGCCGTTCACGCGGCCTCGCGCTCAGCATCCTCTGCGCGATGCAGTTGATGATCATCCTTGACGGGACGATCGTCACCGTCGCCCTTCCGACCATCCAGAACGGGCTCGGCTTCTCCCAGAGCGGCCTGTCCTGGGTGGTGAACTCCTACCTCATCGCCTTCGCCGGGCTGCTGCTGCTGTCCGGCCGGCTCGGCGACCTGATCGGCACCAAGAAGGTGTTCCTGAGCGGCCTGACCGTCTTCACCGTGGCGTCCCTGCTGTGCGGTCTGGCGAACACCTCGGAGCTGCTCGTCGCGGGCCGCTTCCTCCAGGGTGTGGGCGCCGCGCTGGCCTCGGCCGTGGTCCTGGGGATGATCGTCGGCCTGTACCCGGAGCCGGGCGACCAGGCCAGGGCGATGGGCATCTACAGCTTCGTCTCGGCCGGCGGCGCCTCGGTCGGCCTGATCGCCGGCGGTGTCATCACCGACGCGCTCGGCTGGCACTGGGTGTTCCTGATCAACCTGCCGATCGGCGTCGTCGCCCTCGTCCTCGGCCTGCGCGAGCCGGCCGCCCAGCCGGGCATCGGGCTGGGCGCGGGCGCCGACGCGATCGGCGCGGTCCTGGTGACGGCCGGTCTGTCGCTGGGTGTCCTCACCATCTCGCAGATCTCCGAGAACCGGTTCAGCGGCGGCGAGCTGGCGCTGTACGGGGCGGTGGCGGTGGCGCTGCTCGGGGCGTTCGTGTGGCGGCAGGCCACGGCGGGGCGTCCGCTGCTGGCGCTGCGGATCTTCCGCAGCAGGGAGATCGCCGGCGCCAACCTGGCGGTGGTCCTGGTGTTCGCGGCCGGATTCGGCTTCCAGTTCCTGAACGCGCTGTACCTGCAGCGGGTGCTGGGCTTCGACTCGCTGCGGACCGGTCTGGCGTTCCTGCCGGCGCCGGTGGTGATCGGCACCATGTCGCTGTTCTTCACGGCGAAGCTCACCGGGCGCTTCGGCACCCGGCGGGTGCTGCTGACCGGTCTGCTGTTCCTCGGCGGTGGCCTGCTGCTGCTGAGCAGGGCACCCGTGGACGGCGACTACTGGGTGGACGTGGCCCCCACACTCGTCATCCAGGGCTTCGGCATGGGTCTGACCGTGCCGTCGGTCATCATGCGCGCCATGTCCGGCGCCGCCCCGCAGGACGCGGGTCCGGCCTCCGGTCTGAACAACACGGCGCAGCAGGCGGGTGCCGCGGTGGGTCTCGCGGTCCTCGCGACCCTCGCCACCTCGCACAGCAACTCGCTGCTGCACCAGGGCCGTCCGCGGGTGGAGGCGCTGCGGGACGGCTACGGTCTGGCGTTCGTGTTCGCCGCCGGGTTCGTGTTCCTGGCCTGGTGCGTGACCTTCTTCGTACTCAGGGACCCCGAGGAGGCGGCCCCCGCCGGGGCACCGGCCGCCGCGGCCGACCCCGCGACGGCGAACGCCCCTGTCTGACAGCACCGCAACCGGCCTGATCCACCGAGCCCGATCCACTTACTACGAAAGAGGTTGCACCGTGGCGGACAGGATCCGAGTGGGAGTCGTCGGCGCGCACGCCGAACGCGGCTGGGCCCGGGGCATCCACCTGCCGGCGCTGACGGCGCTGGACGACTTCGAGATCGTCGCCGTCGCCGGCACCAGCGGCGGTTCCGCGCAGGCGGCGGCCGCGGTCTGGGGCGCCGGGCGGGCCTACGACGACGCCCACGCCCTGCTGGCCGACCCGGACGTCGAGCTGGTCACCGTCGCCGTGCAACTGCCGCGCCGAGACGGCCTGGTGGAGGCCGCGATCGAGACGGGCAAGCACGTCTACTGCGAATGGCCGCTGGCCCGGGACGCGGCGACCGCCGAGCGCTTCGAGGCGAAGGCGCGGGCCGCCGGGGTGCGGCACGCGGTGGGGCTGCAGAGCAGGCACCACCCGGCGGTACGGCTGCTGCGTGACCTGCTGGCGCAGGGGCTGATCGGCGAGGTGCTGTCGGCGTCGCTGCTGTACTCGCTGAGCACCCCGGAGGTGTGGTCGACGCGGTACGCGGCCCTGTTCGACCGGACACAGGGCGTCAACCACGTGGCGGTGGTCGGCGGGCACTCGCTGGACATGTTCCAGTACGCCGTCGGGGAGTTCGCCGAGGTCTCCGCGACGCTCACCACCCGGATCGACCGGGTGACGATGGCGGAGACGGGCGAGCGCATCGAGGTCACCTCGCCGGACCAGATCGTGGTCGGCGGCCTGCTGCGCTCGGGCGCCGCGGCGTCGGCGCACTTCATGACGGGCGGTCCGCGCGGTGACGGCTTCCGTATCGAGGTGCACGGCCGGGCCGGCCGGCTGGTCCTGGTCTCCTCGGACGACTCGCTGGTCGGCCCCCGGTTCACGCTGACCCACGCCACGGAGAACGGCACGCCCGCGGTCGAGGTACCGGTGCCGGACGCCTACCGGCCGCTGCTGCCCGGGCCGCCCTCGGCGGTGAGCAACGTGGCCCAGGTGTACAGCGACCTCGCCGCGGCGATCCGTACGGGCGACGCGTCCGGCCCTGACTTCACCACCGGGGTCCGCACCCACCGCCTCCTGGACGCGATCAGGTCGACGGCGGAACACGGCCACCGCGAAACCCTCGCCCCCTGACGCCGGGTATCGCGCGGTCGATGATACGGCCAAGGATCGTTAAATAGGAACAGAGAGTAACGTTTCCGCCGCGTACAGTGATGACGCTCGACAGGCACCCCACCTGAGGAAGCGTCATGGCCTCGAACCCCCGGGCCCTACCGGCGGCCACCGCCGTCGGCGCGCCGGCCGCCGCCCGCTGCTCGACCAGCGCCGCCCTCGACGAACTGCTGGAGGGCAACCGGCGCTACGCCACCGGCCGCGCGCGCCGCGGTCGGATCTCCGCCCAGCGGCCCTTCGCCGTCGTCCTGGACTGCATCGACTCCGGGATCCTGCCCGAGCTGGTCTTCGACCAGGACCTCGGCGACCTGCTGTGCATAAGGACGGCCGGGCAGGTGCTGGACGAGGCGGTGCTCGGCTCCATCCAGTACGCGGTGGCCGAACTGCGCGTCCCGCTGGTCGTGGTCCTCGGCCACGAGGGGTGCGGGGCGGTCGCCGCCACCCTCGGCCGGCTCCGCACCGGGGCGCCCGTCCCCGGCCACCTGCACCTCCTCGTCGAGGAGATCGCCCCGGCCGCCCGCCGCACCAGGGCGCTGCCCGGGGACTGGGCCGCCCACACCGTGCGGGCCCACGCGGTGTGGGTGCGGGACGCGATCAGGGCGGACTCGGCGTTCGCGGGGGTGTCGGTGGTCGCGGCGCGGTTCGACCCGGCCTGCGGCCTCGTGTCGCTGCTGCCCTGAGGGGCGGACCCCCGGTGCGATGCGGGGGCTTGCCCCAGTGCGCCCGGCGTTCCGGCTGCCTACCGTGGGCCCCATGACGGACGCGCGTGACACCGATCTGAAGAAGGACCTCGCCGCCACCCTGCACGCCCGCGGGGACCTGGGGCCGGAGTACGAGTCGGAGCTGGTCGACTCCTTCCTGGAGAAGATCGACAGCCGGATCGACGGCGCGGTGGAGCGCCGGCTGCGCAGGGGCCTGGCCGAGCAGCAGATGCAGGCGGCCCGCGGGGCCCGGCGGTCCCGGGGCACCGACTCCTGGGGCGAGCGGTTCGGCTTCGGGATCGTCTCGCTGGTGCTGGCGATCCCGCTGTCCGCGATCGGCGGCGCGTTCGCGGGCATGACCGGCCTGATCGCCGCCTGGGTCGGCATCGTCGGTGTCAACCTGGCCCAGGCGGTCCGCCTCAACCCCGGCCTGTTCCGCGGCCCCGGCCGCGAGGACTGAGCCGGCACTCCCGGTCGTACCGGGCCCGGTCAGGCCTGACGGGTCGGCAGGACGACGACCTGGCTCAGGTTGACGTGCCGGGGCCGGCTGGTCACGTAGCCCACCAGGTCGGCGAGGTCCGCGACGGCCAGCGAGCCCATCTGCGCCAGCATGCCGTCGACCTGCGCACGCCCCTCGGCCGACCCGATGTGGTCGGCCAGTTCGGTCTCCGTGAGGCCCGGCTCGACGTTGGTGACCCGCACGTCACGCGGCCCGAACTCGGCGCGCAGCGCCTGCGAGAGCTGGGTGACGGCGGCCTTGGTGGCGCTGTACACGGCGTAGGTGGGGAAGACGAGGTGCGCGCCGATGGACGAGATGTTGACGAGGTCGGCGGTACCGCCCCGCGCGGCGGCCGCCACCAGGTCCCCGGTGAAGGCCCGCAGCACCCGCAGCACGCCGGTCACATTGGTGTCGATCATGCGCTGCCACTCGTCGAGGCGGCCGTCGTCGACCGGGTGCGGCAGCATCACACCGGCGTTGTTGACGACGAGGTCCACGGTGCCGAAGGCCTCGTGGACGGCGTCCGCCGCCCCCTGCACGGAGGCGTCGTCGGTGACGTCGGCGGTCACGGCGAGGGCCTCGCCGCCGGCCGCCCGGATCTTCGCCACCACCGTCTCCAGCCGGTCGGCGCGGCGGGCGAGCAGCGCCACCCGGGCGCCCTCCTCGGCGAGCCGCAGGGCCACGGCCTCCCCGATCCCGCTGGCGGCCCCGGTGACGACGGCGGTACGGCCGGACAGGCTGTCGTACGACATGAGGTGCTCCCTGGTCGGTGCCGCCGGGTCGGTCCCGGTGGCGTGTCTCCACCCTCGACCGGCCCGGCGGCCCTACCCAGGGCGACGCTTTTCCTGGGTCCACCAGTACCAGGTTGGGCGGCGGCCGCTCCCCTACGATCGACCCCATGGACGGGGACCTCGGAGACTTCCTGCGCTCGCGCCGCGCCCGCATCCGGCCCGAGGAGGTGGGGCTGCCCTCGTACGGGCGGCGCCGCGTACCGGGGCTGCGCCGCGAGGAGGTGGCGCAGCTGGCGGGGGTGAGCGTCGACTACTACATCCGGCTGGAGCAGGGGCGGGGGATTGGGGGCACCTCCCGGACGAAGTCCGGGGGAGTCTCCGACGCCGTGCTGGACGCGGTCGCGCGGGTGCTGCGGCTGGACGAGACCGAGCACGCGTATCTGCGTACGGTGGCCCGCCCGCAGCCGGGCAGGGGTGCCCGACGCCCCTCGGCGCCGCGGGTGCGGCCCGGGGTGCAGTTGCTGCTGGACGCCATGGAGCGGTCCCCGGCGTTCGTGCTGGGCCGCCGGATGGAGGTGCTGGCCTGGAACGCGCTCGCCGACGCGCTGCTCGGTTTCGGCGCGCTGGACCCGGCCGCCCGCAGCATGCCCCGGATGGTCTTCCTGGACCCGGCCGCGGCCGACCTCTACCCCGAGTGGGCGGCGATCGCCGCGCAGACCGTCGCCAACCTGCGCATCAGCGCGGGCCTGCACCCCGACGATCCCGCCCTGACCGCCCTGGTCGGCGAACTCTCCGTCAAGAGCGCGGACTTCCGCAGGCTGTGGGCGGACCACGAGGTCAAGGCGTGCGCGTACGGCGTGAAACGCGTCCGGCACCCGGTGGCGGGGCTGCTCACGCTGCCCTACGAGACCCTGACGGTGCCCGAGGACCCGGACCAGACGCTCGTCGCGTACACACCGGAGCCGGGTTCCGAGACGGCGGAGCGGCTGGCGCTGCTCGGCAGTTGGCGGGCGACGGCGGGCTGAGGCCGCCGGGAGGTTTGTGCGCGGGGACCGCCGCACCCCCTTGACGGGGGGCGGGACGACGGCGGTCCCCGCGAGGGACGCTGACCGGGTCAGGGCCGGGTCTCACGTCCGGCGTCCATGGAGGTCCGGGAGCCGCTCCGGAGGTCCTTGGACGTTCGGCGCCGGCTGGGGCGGGGAGCCGCTCCCGCCCTGCCGACACCCACTAATGTGCCGGACCCGTGTTAAGCGTGTGCTGCGTGTACGTGACACGCTCGTACCACTTCCGCGAAGTCCACCACCTCGCCGGGGAAACGGGAAGTCCCGCCAGTTCACGGGCCGTTCACCGCGGGTTCGCTACTGCTTGCCGCCCTTGGCGAGGAACGCCAGCAGGTCCTGCCGGCTGACCACGCCGGTGGGCTTGCCCTCGACGAGGACGATCGCCGCGTCCGCCGAGCCCAGCACCGTCATCAGGTCCCCGACCGGCTCACCGGAGCCGACCTGCGGCAGCGGGGCGCACATGTGCTTCTCCAGCGGGTCCTCCAGGGAGGCACGCTTGCTGAACAGCGCGTCCAGCAGCTCCCGTTCGACGACCGAGCCGACGACCTCGGCGGCCATCACGTCCGGGTGCCCGGCGCCCGGCTTGACGACGGGCATCTGCGACACGCCGTACTCGCGCAGCACCTCGATGGCCTGGCCGACGGTCTCCTCGGGGTGCATGTGGACCAGGGAGGGGATGGCGCCCGCCACCTTGTCGCTGAGCACGTCGCCGACGCGGGCGCTGGGGCCCTCGTCCTCCAGGAAGCCGTAGTCGGCCATCCACTCGTCGTTGAAGATCTTGCTGAGGTAGCCGCGGCCGCTGTCCGGGAGCAGTACGACGACCACGTCGTCCGGGCCGAGCCGCTCGGCCACCCGCAGCGCGGCCACGACCGCCATCCCGCAGGAGCCGCCGACCAGCAGGCCCTCCTCCTTCGCGAGGCGCCGGGTCATCTGGAAGGAGTCCTTGTCGGACACGGCGACGATCTCGTCGGCGACGGTCCGGTCGTAGGCGGTGGGCCAGAAGTCCTCACCGACGCCCTCGACGAGGTACGGCCGTCCCGAGCCGCCGGAGTACACGGAGCCCTCCGGGTCCGCGCCGATCACCTGGACGCGTCCTTCGCTGGCGTCCTTCAGGTAGCGCCCGGTGCCGGAGATGGTGCCGCCGGTGCCGACGCCCGCGACGAAATGGGTGATCTTCCCCTCGGTCTGCTCCCACAGCTCGGGGCCGGTCGAGTGATAGTGCGAGAGGGGGTTGTTGGGGTTGGAGTACTGGTCCGGCTTCCAGGCGCCCGGCGTCTCGCGGACCAGCCGGTCGGAGACGTTGTAGTACGAGTCCGGGTGCTCGGGGTCGACGGCGGTCGGGCAGACCACGACCTCGGCGCCGTACGCGCGCAGCACGTTGATCTTGTCGGTGCTCACCTTGTCGGGGCACACGAAGATGCACTTGTACCCCTTCTGCTGGGCCACGATCGCCAGCCCCACCCCGGTGTTTCCGCTGGTCGGCTCGACGATGGTGCCGCCCGGCCGCAGCTCCCCGCTCTTCTCGGCGGCCTCGATCATCCGCAGCGCGATGCGGTCCTTCACGGATCCGCCCGGGTTGAAGTACTCGACCTTGGCGAGCACGGTGGCCGAGATGCCCTGGGTGACGCTGTTGAGCCTCACGAGCGGGGTGTTGCCGACGAGGCTGATCATCGAGTCGTGGTATTGCACCGTTGTCTCCGGTCGCTTGCACAAAAGTGGTCCTGGTGGTGCGGCCAGCCTACGGGGCATGCCGGAGGTTCACTCCCTGTTGAGATTGGCGGACGGGCGGTACGGGGCAAGGAGTGGATGTACGGCAACGAGGAGGTGGCGGCGACGCATGACGAACATGTCGAGGGCACGGGTGGCCCGGCGGATCGCGGCCGGTGCGGCGTACGGCGGTGGCGGGATCGGGCTGGTCGGTGCGGCCGCGGTGGGACTGGTGCTGGCCGAGGTGCGGATGGCCCAGGCGGCGGTGCACAACGGCCACAGCGGTGGCCGGGTGCCGACCGCCGACGGCCGGTACGGCCTCGGATACGACGCCGCCGGTGAGCCGCCGCTGCGGCTGACCATGCTGGGTGACTCCACGGCGGCGGGCCAGGGGGTGCACCGGGCCGCCCAGACACCGGGCGCCCTGCTGGCGTCGGGCCTGGCGGCCGTCGCGGAACGCCCCGTCGACCTCACCAACGTGGCGCTGCCCGGCGCCCAGTCCGACGACCTCGACCGCCAGGTGGCGCTGGTCCTGGCCGCCGGCTCGCCGGTCCCCGACGTCTGCGTGATCATGATCGGTGCGAACGACGTCACCCGTCGCATGCCGCCCACCCGCTCGGTCCGGCACCTGTCGGCGGCGGTCCGCCGGCTGCGCACGGCCGGCGCCGAGGTGGTGGTCGGCACCTGTCCCGACCTCGGCACGATCGAGCCGGTACGGCAGCCGCTGCGCTGGCTGGCCCGGCGGGCCTCCCGGCAGCTGGCGGCGGCCCAGACGATCGGCGCGGTGGAGCAGGGCGGCCGCACGGTGTCGCTCGGCGACCTGCTGGGCCCCGAGTTCGCGGCGAACCCGCGCGAGCTGTTCGGCCCCGACAACTACCACCCCTCCGCGGAGGGCTACGCCACGGCGGCGATGGCCGTGCTGCCCACCGTCTGCGCGGCCCTCGGCCTGTGGCCGGCGGAGGAGGAACGCCCCGACGTCACCCGCCGCGAGGGCTTCCTCCCGGTGGCCCGTGCCGCGGCGGAGGCGGCGGCCGAGCCCGGCACGGAGGTCACCGCGGCCATGCCGACGGGTCCGCGCGGCCCCTGGGCCCTGCTCAAGCGACGCCGCCGCCACCAGGTCGACGAGCCGCCCACCCTCCCGCCCGACCCGGCCTCCGAGGAGACGACATCGAGGGCGGGGAGCACCGACTAGGGCCCTTCTGATGGATCTCCGTGGGAGAAGGAGCGGCGTTCGGTGCGTGCGATCGGCGTGCGGGGTGGCGGGTCATGTGGCGGAGCCACCTGGCCCGCCACCCCGTGCGTCGAGCGTGCG
>NZ_JBEYJU010000035.1:0-85450 GCF_040703965.1 Streptomyces sp. NPDC006655
CTCCCGTGCTCAGCGGATCGGCGTGAAGTCCCGTGCGCCGATGCTGTGTCGGACTGCCGCTGCGCGGCGGGCGGGCCGGTCGGCGGACTGGTCGGCCTCCCGTGCTCAGCGGATCGGCGTGAAGTCCCGTGCGCCGATGCTGTGTCGGACTGCCGCTGCGCGGCGGGCGGGCCGGTCGGCGGACTGGTCGGTCTCCCGTGCTCAGCGGATCGGCGTGAAGTCCCGTGCGCCGATGAACTCGGGACGTCGCACCGGGGCCGCGAACGGCTCCACCGCCGCGTTCTCCACGCTGTTGAACACGATGAAGACGTTGCTGCGCGGGAACGGCGTGATGTTGTCGCCGGAGCCGTGCATGCAGTTGCAGTCGAACCAGGTCGCCGAACCGGCCCGGCCGGTGAACAGCTTGATGCCGTACTGCGAGGCCATCTCGGTCAGCGCCTCGTCCGAGGGCGTGCCCGCGTCCTGCATCTGCAGCGACTTCTTGTAGTTGTCCTTCGGCGTGGCGCCGGCACAGCCCAGGAACGTGCGGTGCGAGCCCGGCATGATCATCAGGCCGCCGTTGGTGTCGTAGTTCTCGGTCAGGGCGATCGAGACGGACACCGTGCGCATGTTCGGCAGGCCGTCCTCGGCGTGCCAGGTCTCGAAGTCCGAGTGCCAGTAGAAGCCGCTGGCCCCGAACCCCGGCTTGACGTTGATCCGCGACTGGTGGACGTACACGTCCGAGCCGAGGATCTGCCGGGCCCGGCCGACCACCCGCTCGTCGTGCACCAGGTTGGCGAAGACCTCGCTGATCCGGTGCACCTCGAAGACGGAGCGGATCTCCTTGGACTTCGGCTCCACGATGGAGCGGTCGTCCTCGCGGATCGCCGGGTCGGTGACGAGCCGCTCCAGCTCGCGCCGGTACCCGGCGACCTCGTCGTCCGCGAGCAGCTGGTCCACGGCGAGGAAGCCGTCCCGCTCGAAGGCCTCCAGGTCGCCGGTGGCGAACGGTCCGGCCGCACCGGGCGCCGACCAGACGACGGGGTCCTTGCGGGGCACGGAGACCTCGACCGGGCCACGGGTCGGGTACAGGTCGGTGATTGCGGTCGTGGTCGTGGTCATGGTCAGCCCTCCTCCGTCAGCAGGGGATAGACGCCGTTCTCGTCGTGGTCCTCCCGGCCGGTGACCGGCGGGTTGAACACGCAGATGCAGCGGAAGTCCTCCTTGACGCGCAGCGTGTGCCGCTCGTGCCCGTCGAGGAGGTACATGGTGCCGGGCGTGATCGTGTACGACGTCCCGGTCTCGCGGTCGGTCAGCTCGGCCTCGCCCTCGACGCAGACGACGGCCTCGATGTGGTTGGCGTACCACATCGACGTCTCCGTGCCCGCGTACAGGATCGTCTCGTGCAGCGAGAAGCCGACCCGCTCCTTGGCCAGGACGATGCGTTTGCTCTCCCAGGTCCCCGACGCGGACCTCACGTGGCGGTCGGTGCCTTCGATTTCCTTGAACGATCGGACGATCACGGTGCTGTACAGCCTCCTTGCTTGATCCTGGTCAGACGGTTTCCCGGACGGCCCGGGCGAGGATGCTGAGCCCCTCGTCCAGTTCCTCCGGCGTGATGGTCAGGGCGGGCAGCAGCTTGACGACCTCGCTCTCCGGGCCCGACGTCTCGATGAGCAGCCCGAGTTCGAAGGCGCGCTTGGCGACCCGCCCGGCGCGCTCCTTGTCGTGGAACTCCAGGCCCCACACCAGTCCCCGGCCCCGGTACTCCCGCACGTCGGCGAGGTTCTCCTCGACGATGGCGATGAGCCCCTGCTCGACCTGCTCGCCCTTGGTCCGGGTCTGCTTCTCCATCGCCGAACCGTCGGTCCAGTAGGACTCCAGGGTGGCGGTCGCGGTGACGAAGGCGGGGTTGTTGCCGCGGAAGGTGCCGTTGTGCTCGCCCGGCTCCCACACGTCCAGCTCGGGCTTGAACAGGCACAGCGACATGGGCAGTCCGTACCCGCTGATCGACTTCGAGACGGTGACGATGTCGGGGACGATGCCGGACTCCTCGAAGGAGAAGAAGGCGCCGGTGCGGCCGCAGCCCATCTGGATGTCGTCGACGATCAGCAGCATGTCCTGCCGCTCGCACAGCTCCTTGAGGGCGCGCAGCCACTCGGGCCGGGCCACGTTGATGCCGCCCTCGCCCTGCACGGTCTCCACGATCACCGCGGCGGGCTTGTTGAGCCCGGACCCCTGGTCCTCCAGGAGCCGCTCGAACCACAGGAAGTCCGGCACGGTCCCGTCGAAGTAGTTGTCGAACGGCATCGGCGTGCCGTGCACCAGCGGAACGCCCGCCCCGGCCCGCTTGAAGGCGTTGCCGGTGACGGCGAGCGACCCGAGGGACATCCCGTGGAAGGCGTTGGTGAACGACACGATAGCCTCGCGCCCCTTCACCTTGCGGGCGAGTTTCAGCGCCGACTCCACGGCGTTGGTGCCCGTCGGCCCGGGGAACATGACCTTGTACGGCAGGTCGCGCGGGCGCAGCACCAGGTCCTGGAAGGTCTTCAGGAACGACCGCTTGGCCGTGGTCGACATGTCGAGGCCGTGGGTGACCCCGTCCCGTTCCAGATAGTCGAGCAACGCCCGTTTCAGCACGGGGTTGTTGTGGCCGTAGTTGAGTGAACCGGCGCCGGCGAAGAAGTCGAGGTACTCGCGTCCGTCCTCGTCGTACATGCGGCTGCCCCGGGCCCGGTCGAACACGGTCGGCCAGCTGCGGCAGTAGCTGCGGACCTCGGACTCCAGGGTCTCGAAGACGCTGAGATCAGGCTGGGTGATGGTCACGAGGGCTCCTCAGTGCGATGTGGGGGTCAAGGGGCCTATGCGGTACAGGACTTCGGGGTCGTGCGGACCGTCGGGGAACTCGCCGGCCTCGAACAGCACCGTGCGCTCGACGGTGGCGCCGTGCCGGGCGGCGTACGACGTGAACAGCCGCTCGGAGGCCGTGTTGCCGGGGGTGATCGTGGTCTCCATGGCGCTGAGCGGGCGCTGTGCGGCCACCTGCGCCGTGAGGCCGTCCAGCAGCCGTGCCGCGATCCCGCGCCCGCGCTGCGCGGCGTCGACGGCCACCTGCCAGACGAGGAGGGTGTCCGGGCGGTCCGGACGGCGGTATCCGGTCACGAACCCGACGGGCTCGCCGTCCGCGCCGCGGGCCACCGCGGAGGTGTCGGCGAAGTCCCGGCACCACAGCAGATAGCTGTACGAGGAGTTCAGATCGAGGTTTCCGGAATCCTTGGCTATACGCCAGAGAGCGGCGCCGTCGGTCACCGAAGGGCGGTCGACGATCAGGTCTGCTTGTGGGGCAGTCATGCGGATTGAATTTAGCGAGGCAAATGCAAAAATGCACGGCAGGGGGGCCGATCGCCCCGCCTTGCCGCGCCCCGATGTCCGTATATGTCCCACCGCAAAACGGGCATATCGCTCTGTTTTGTGGAGTGTGTCACAGGGTTGAAACCCGGACGAAATTTCCCTCGTTTAGCTCCGCAAAAATCGGGCAGAAGAACTCAGATAAGCCATCCATGAAAAAGTAATTCGGAATTGCCTTGAATTCAGGACCCGGTAACCCAGACGGACTCCACCGACTGCCGAGCCCCCTCCAGGTCCACCGGCAGCCCCTGCTTCGCCAGGCCCGCCCCGATCGCCGCCAGGCTCGACTGGACGGCGCCGACCGTCGCGTCCGTCCCGTAGTGGTTGACCCGGATCATCTCCCCGGCCAGCGCGCCCCCGCCCGCGGCCAGCGGCAGCGTGCCGTCGCCCGCCAGGGCACCCGCGACCAGTTCCGAGGCCACCACGCCCGGCGGCACCCGCAGGGTCGTCGCCACCGGCGCCGCGTCGGCCTCCTCGTACACGTACGGCTCCAGGCCGCCGCCGAGCGCCACCGCGCCGGCCCGCGTCGCCAGCGCCGCCCTGCGGTGCCGGGCCATCACGGTTGCTGGGCCGTCCGCCTCGATCCGCTCCACGCACGCCTCCAGCGCCAGCATCTCCAGCTGCGCCGGAGCGTGCGGCAGCACCCTGCGGCCGCCGTCGATCCAGCGCTCCTTCCAGTCGAGGAGCGAGAGGTAGGAGTGGCGCGGGGCCCGCGGGTTCGCCGCCATCCGGGCCCAGGCCCGCTCGCTCACCGACACCGCCGACACGCCGGCCGGGCCGCCCATCGCCTTCTGCGCGCCGATCACGCACAGGTCCACACCCCAGGCGTCCGGCAGCACCGGTTCGGCCCCGACCGAGGCCACCGCGTCCAGGTAGAAGAGGGCGCCTTGCTCCCGTACCGCCTCACCGATCTCGGCGACCGGGTTGGTGTTGCCGGTCGCCGCCTCCGCGTGCACCAGGGAGACGAAGTCGATCTCCGGGTGCGCGGCGAACGCCGACCGGATCTCCTCGGCCGTCACCGCCGTGTGGAACGGCACCGCCAGGTCGATCACGGTCGCGCCGCAGTCCCGCAGCCAGTTCCCGAAGGTCTGACCGTAGGGGCCGGTGACCACGTTCAGTGCGGTGGTGTCCGGACCGGCCGTCGACCTGATCGCGCCCTCCAGCGGCAGCAGCGCCTCGCCCTGCATGATCACGACGTCCTGGCGGGTATCCATCAGCCGGGCCACCCGGTCCTCGATCGCGGCGAAGTGCGCGGCGCTCAGCGGGGGCAGGTCGAGGAAGGGGTGGGTCACGGCGGTGCTCTCTTCGCTCACGGAGGGACAGATCACCACGAGCGTAACGGGCAGCTGTCGACCGCCTTTGACCGGCGACTTCTGAGGGTGAACGGGGTCGTTACCAGCAGATTGATTTGAGAGAACCAAACATCTCCTTATAATCGGAAGTCGCAGAACCGGAATGCACAGCTCCAACACAGACTCACAGGAGGTCCCGTGACCACGCTCCTCGGGCGCCGCCGGGCTCGCGCCCTGGCCGCCGCCACCGCCGCGGCCGGGCTGGCCCTCGTGGCCGGCTGCACGTCGAGCGGCAACGGCTCCAGCGCCTCCAGGACCGCCGCGGGCGGCGTCGAACTCGTCAAGGCCGGTCAGCTCACCACCTGCACCCACCTGCCCTACCCGCCGTTCCAGTCGGAGATCAACGGCAAGGTGCAGGGCTTCGACGTGTCGATGGTCGACCTGGTCGCCAAGGACCTCGGCGTGAAGCAGCAGATCCTCGACACCCCGTTCGAGAACTTCAAGACCGGCGCCTTCCTCAACTCCGGCCAGTGCGACCTGGCCGCGGCCGGCATGACCATCACCGCCGAGCGCAAGAAGAACGTCGACTTCTCCGACCCCTACTTCGACGCCACCCAGGCCCTCCTCGTCGCCAAGAACAGCGGCATCACCTCGCTCGCCGACGCCAAGGCCAAGGGGGCCAGGCTGGGTGCCCAGGCGCAGACCACCGGTGAGGACTACGCCAGGAAGCAGGGCTTCGACCCGGTCTCCTTCGAGTCCTCCGACGCGGTCCTCAACGGACTGCGCACCGGCCAGGTCAAGGCCGTCATCATCGACTACCCGGTGGTCCAGGGCTGGCTCAAGGACAAGGCCAACGCGGACGCCTTCCGGCTCGCGGGCAACATCAACACCGGCGAGCAGTACGGCTTCACGGTGAAGAAGGGCAACACCAAGCTGCTCGCGGCCGTCAACAAGGCGATCTCCGACGCCAAGGCCGACGGCACGTACAAGAAGCTGTACGAGAAGTGGATCGGCCCGTACGACGCGAAGGCCGCGTCACCCGCCGCCTCATGACCGCCGCCGACACCGAACTCCAGCCTCGCCGCAAGGGCCTGAGCCGGCGGCAGAAGCGCAGCCTGTCGCGCGGGGCGCAGTACGTCGTCTTCGTCGCCGCCGTGATCGCCTTCGCGGTCGGCGCCGACTGGGGACGGCTCCAGAACCAGTTCGCCCAGTGGGACATCGCCCGGCAGATGTTCCCGGACGTCATCACGCTCGCGCTGAAGAACACCGTGCTCTACACGGTGTCCGGCTTCGTCGTCGGACTCACCCTCGGCATGGTGATCGCGCTGATGCGGCTGTCCTCGGTGGGTCCCTACCGCTGGCTGGCCGGTCTCTACATCGAGATCTTCCGCGGTCTGCCCGCCCTGCTGATCTTCATCTTCATCGGGGTCGCCGTCCCGCTCGCCTTCCCCGGCACGGAGATCATCGGCGGCACCTACGGCAAGGTGGCCCTCGCCCTCGGCCTGGTCGCCGCCGCCTACATGGCGGAGACCATCCGCGCGGGCATCCAGGCGGTTCCCAAGGGCCAGCTGGAGGCGGCCCGTTCGCTCGGCTTCTCACCCGCCCGCGCCATGGTCTCGATCGTCGTCCCGCAGGCGTTCCGGATCATCCTGCCGCCCCTGACCAACGAACTGGTGCTGCTCTTCAAGGACTCCTCCCTGGTCCTCTTCCTCGGCGTCACCCTGGAGGAGCGCGAACTGTCCAAGTACGGCCGCGACCTGGCCAGTACGACCGCCAACTCCACGCCCATCCTCGTGGCCGGCCTGTGCTACCTGCTGGTCACGATCCCGCTCGGCTTCGTCGTGCGCCGCATGGAGGCCAAGGCCCAGGAGGCCGTGCGATGAGCCGACCCGAGATCGAGGTGAAGGGCCTGCACAAGTCCTTCGGCGACAACGAGGTGCTGCGCGGCATCGACCTGGAGATCGGCCGGGGCGAGGTCGTGTGCGTGATCGGCCCGTCCGGCTCCGGCAAGTCGACCCTGCTCCGGTGCGTCAACCTCCTCGAAGAGCCCACCCGGGGCAAGGTGTTCGTCGGCGGCACCGAACTGACCGACCCCGACGTCGACATCGACGCCGTGCGCCGCCGGATCGGCATGGTCTTCCAGCAGTTCAACCTCTTCCCGCACCTCACCGTCACCGAGAACCTCACGCTGCCGCAGCGCAGGGTGCTCCGCCGCGACAAGGCGCAGGCCGCGCGCGTCGCCGCCGAGAACCTCGCACGGGTCGGCCTGTCCGAGAAGGCCGACGCCTACCCGGCCTCCCTCTCCGGCGGCCAGCAGCAGCGCGTGGCCATCGCCCGCTCGCTGTCGATGGGCCCGGAGGTGATGCTCTTCGACGAGCCCACCTCGGCACTCGACCCGGAACTGGTCGGCGACGTCCTCGCGGTGATGCGGATGCTCGCGGACGAGGGCATGACGATGATGGTCGTCACCCACGAGATGACCTTCGCCCGCGAGGTCGCCGACCGGGTCGTCTTCATGGACGGCGGAGTGATCGTCGAGGACGGTACCCCCGGCCAGGTCATCGGCGACCCGACCCACGCCCGCACCCGCCACTTCCTGTCGCGGCTGCTCGACCCGGCCATGGCCCAGGTGGAGGAGGAGACCCCGGACTAGTCCGGCCCCGGGCGGGCGGGGGCCGGCTGCTGGGCCGTATCGATGAGGGGCTCCCCGTCGTCCTAGGCTGACCCCCATGAGCGATCAGGCGGTGCTGCACGTGAAGGGCCGGGTCCTCGCGGGGCCCGAGGACGTCCGCGACGAACTGTGGGTGGTGGGCGGCCGGGTCTCCTACGACCGCCCCGCCGGCGCCCGTGACATCCGGACCGTCACGGGCTGGGCGCTCCCCGGCCTCGTCGACGCCCACTGCCATGTCGGCCTCGGACCGCACGGCCCGGTCGACGCGGCGACCGCCGAGAAGCAGGCCCGCACTGACCGCGAGGCCGGCACCCTCCTCATCCGGGACGCCGGGTCGCCCTCCGACACCCGCTGGGTCGACGACCGCGACGACCTCCCGAAGATCATCCGGGCCGGCCGGCACATCGCGCGCACCCGCCGCTACATAAGGAACTTCGCCCACGAGATCGAACCGGCCGACCTGGTCGCGTACGTCGCCCAGGAGGCCCGGCGCGGCGACGGCTGGGTCAAGCTGGTCGGCGACTGGATCGACCGCGACCTCGGCGACCTCGCCCCCAGCTGGCCCCGCGACGCGGTCGAGGCGGCCATCGCCGAGGCCCACCGGCTCGGCGCCCGGGTCACCGCGCACTGCTTCGCCGAGGACTCCCTCCAGGACCTGGTCGAGGCCGGCATCGACTGCGTCGAGCACGCGACGGGTCTGACGGAGGACCTCATCCCCCTGTTCGCCGCACGGGGCGTCGCGATCGTCCCGACCCTCGTCAACATCGCGACCTTCCCGCGTCTCGCGGCCGGCGGCGACGAGAAGTTCCCGCGCTGGTCGGCCCATATGCGCCGGCTCCACGAGCGCCGCTACGACACCGTGCGCGGCGCCTACGACGCCGGCATCCCGGTGTACGTCGGCACGGACGCCGGCGGCAGCCTCGCCCACGGCCTGGTCGCCGACGAGGTCGCCGAACTGGTCACCGCCGGCATCCCGCCCCTCGACGCGCTCGCCGCCACCAGCTGGGCGGCCCGCGCCTGGCTCGGCAGGCCCGGACTGGAGGAGGGCGCCCCGGCGGACCTGGTGGTGTACGAGAGCGACCCGCGCGCCGACGTACGCGTCCTGGCGTCCCCCCGGCGGGTGGTGCTGAACGGGGCGGCGGTCGCCTGAGCGGGGGTCAGGCGACTGCCGAGTGCAGGAGACTGTGCAGGTCGCGCCGGGCTGACTCCTGCTCCTCCGGACCGAGGTCCGCGAGCACGACGGTCTGTACGAGCCGGTGAACTCTGAGTGTGTCCTTCCCGAGGCGGTCGACCTCCGCCAGACAGAACCGCTCCAGGTCGGCGACGAGGCCTTCGAGCTGGGACCGAGCCCGCAGCGCGGGGTCGTGCCGGCGCAGCACGGCGAGGGCCTCGGCGCCGCACACGGTCTCCAACGACAGTTGCAGGGGCCAGAAACAGCAGCACAGCTGGAGCAGACGGCAGGCGGCGGGCGATCTCTTTCGCAGAGCGGCCTGTGCCATCCTCGTCGGCGCCTGGGCCGCCACCGCCCTCGGGACACCCGAACCGGGGGCCGGCTCGGCGGGGCCCAGTTCGCCGAGGCACTCGTCCACCGTGCCGCCGGTCGCCGCCAGCCACGCGCCGACCTGGTCGAGGGCGAGTGGAGGCAGCTCGCCGAGAGTCCTGGCGAGGTCGGTGGCCGCGAGGGCGCTCAGTCCCGGCGCCCGGCCCCGCAGCAGTTCCACCCGTCTGATCGGCGCGATGTGGTCCAGCAGCACGGTGTGGGCCCGGTTTTCCCAAGCGGCGTCACGCACCGTGAGCAGCACCCGGCCCGGTTCCGACGGCAGCAGTCCGGCCAGTTCCTCCGGGTCGGCGGCGTCGTCGTACACCAGGAGCCAGCGGGCGTACGGTTGCCCGTCCTGAAGGCGGGACAGCGCCTCGGTGGCGCTGTCCTCGGCACTGTCCTGCGGCGCCAGCCCCAGAGCCGTAGCCAGCCGGGCCAGTGACTGCGTCGCGAGTCGGCGCTCCACCCCGCGCACCCACCACACCAGGTCGTAGTCCGCACGGAACCGGTGCACGTACTCGACGGCCAGCTGACGGCGGCCCATCCCCATCCCCGTGGCGCGCACGGCCACCCGGCGGCTGACACCCAGGGCGTCGTGCACGGTGTCCAGCAGGACGTCCCGTCCGAGGAAGCGCGGGTTGCGCGGCGGCGCCTCACGGACCGCCGGCAGATGGTTCGGGAAACCGGGAGCGGTATCGGCCGTGAAGGCGCAATCCCTGGCGTCGACGGAGCGCAGCACGGCCGTCCGTGCCTGTTCCTCGTCGAGCCCGGTGAGTTCGACGGGGGCGAGCCGCGCGAACGGCGGTGTCGGCGCCGCCGAGTCGTCGATGCGCAGCAGCACGGGTGGGGGCCCACCCTCGGCGGAGGGCCAGTCCGCGCCGGAGCGCGGGGAGCCCAGGAACGCCGACGACAGCAAGATCACCGTGCGTGGGGCGGCGCCCTCCTGCCGGCCGGCGTCGAAGGCCGAGGGGGCCACCTGGAAACCGGCCTGCGTCAGCACGTGCCGCACCCAGTCTGCCCACATCCGGTCCTGGGGCGCCGAGAGCAGCACGAGCGGTGTCGTCTCGGGAGCCAACGGACGCCGGAACGCCCCGAGATGGTACTTGCGCAGGCTCTCGTCGAGCTCGGGCAGCCGCGTCACCCGCCCTCCGGTGATCGCCGCGGTCAGTCTCTCGTAAGCCGACAGCAGGCTGTCCGTCTCACCGGGTGGGTCCTTGAAGGTGGCCAGCACCTCCTCGTGCTCGTAGCCCGTGCGATGGGGGATGCGGTTCTCCTGCCAGTAGCGGTGGGCGGCGTCCGCGGACAGCCCGTGTGGCAGGCCCGCGAAGCGTGCCCTGGCCATCGCTTGGCCCGCCGCGAAGGCCGCTCTACGTGCCGTGTTGACCCGCATCGGCACGGGCAGGATGCGGATCTCCCGGCTCCCCGGCTTCCCCAGCACGTGCTGCGCGGTCAGCGCCGCGCCGTCGATGCTCTGGTCGTTGAGGGTGAAGCAGCTGACGAGGGTGTCCGGCAGCTCGCGGATGCAGATGTCGACCGCGCTGCCCATGCCGGACCGGCTGTCGATCAGCACGAAGTCGTAGTCGCGTTGCCAGCGTTCCCGCAGCGCCTTCAGGAAGCGGCCGTCGAGTTCGTTCCAGCGGAACGACTGGAGTGTCGCGTGGTAGTTGCGGTCCTGCCGGCCCGCCGGGAGACAGTTCAGCCAGCCAGGGCCGGGGAAGGCCCATTTGACGGACACGGCGTGCTCGACGTCGGCCTGCCGCCGGTAGAAGCCCTCGTCGGGCAGTCCCCGGCGGCGTGCCGCGTCCGCGAAGTCCGCGAACAGGTCGATCAGGCCCGGGGTCGTGCCGAGCGCCCCCGGGGGAAGGAAGGGCTTGAAGTAACGGGGCAGTCCGCCCGGCGTCTCCAGGTCCCAGTCCACGGCCAGCACACGGTGGCCGTTGGCAGCCAGGATCCAAGCCACGTTGGCCAGCGCCATGGTCCGTCCGACGCCGCCCTTGTACGAGTAGAAGGTGATGATCCTCCCGTCACGGTTCTCTGTCACCGGAGTCCTCCGGGGAGACGAGGGGAGCCGTGAGCCTGGGACGAGGCCGCGCGGGCGGAGCGGAGACGGCGACGTGCCGGGCGAACTCCGCGTAGGCGTGCCGGACGAGCAGGCTGAGCGCGTCGGGGAACGACTCCTGGCTGCCGACCCCGGAGACGGATGCCCTGGACACCGCCCGGGTGAACCGGATGAGCTGCGGAATCACGTTCTCCAGCCGGGCGGGATCGGGCGCCCCCGGGGCAAGGGCGTCAGGATCCTGGCGGTTCCAGGGGATCATCACCCGGGTCCATGGGGTGGCCCGCTTGTCGAACCACGACAGCTTGGCGCTCAGCTCCGGGTCCAGCAGAGCCCAGGGATCCACCAGCAGCAGAGTGGGGCCGCGGGACGGACTGAAACCGCTCGACCGGTCGAGGGCCTCGTCCAGGGAGTACACCTCGACATGGAGTCCGAGGAGGCGGTTCAGCTCCTCCGCGAACATCGCCAACGGCCGAGTGGTGAACGGATGGTAGGGGTTCCAGTCGACTTCCCGCGCGCCGTAGGCTCCCCCGTCGCGGCCGTCGGGCAGCTGGTCCTGCCGGGCTGCGGCGACCACGATGCTCAGGGGCCGGAGCTCGCGGTGCCGGTCGAAAGCGCTCGGTAGATCCTCGAACACCGGTGGTGCGGACGGGGGAAGCCGGCTCGCACGGGCCACCCGGACGATCCGCTCGGACAGTTCGAAGACGGCCTCTTCGTAGTCGTCCCGCAGCCGGCTGAGTTTGATCAGACCGTACAGCCCGTTGTTCTCGTAGCGCTGGTTGAACGAGGAGAAGTCGAGGTGCAGGTGCCGGGCGGAGTCGGGGAGCTGCTCGAAGTCGACGCGGGTCCACAGCGCCGGGACGATCCCGAGCGGTTCGCGGGCACCGGCCGCCGTCGCCCGCACGACGCGCTCGTTGAACGCGTACCACTCACGTCCGCACATCTCGTTGGAGAAGTAGCGCGGCGAGAGCAGCGGCACGAAGACCCGGCAGGTGGCGAGGCTCCTGCTGAGCGTCTCGGACCAGCTTTCCCCGACCCGCAGCGTCCGGTCCATGAAGCCCACCTGCGATCCGGCGGGGAGGTCGGTGAGGGCCATGATGTGCTCGCAGAGATCCCGATACAGCAGATGCACCCAGTGGTCGGGGTCGCCGCCCTCGGAGCCCCAGGACGGAGTACGGGCGTAGCTCAGAAAGAAGTACGGGCCAGACCGGTCCGCCGGCGTCCCACGCATCCGCTCCCGCCTCCTCCTCCTACGCTGCCGTCGTCTCACAACGACCGCAGGAAGACCCCGAGTTCGAGCATGTCAATACGGTAGTAGTCCCGGGGATGCACCACCACGGTCAAAGACCGGCACACCCCCCGCGCCCGGGCGTGCGCCACGAAAGACAGCAGGATCATCTTCAGCAGGCTCGCGTGGTCCATGTTGTTGATGCGTGCGAGATCCGACCCGGTGATGGGCATGGCGACCTCATCGCGGTACCCGTGCAGGCGGATCGTCTCCCACAGCTGCGCGAGGCCGCTCCAGAGCTGCTCCGTGCTGCAACTGGTGGCCAGGTCGTTGTTCAACCGCCCGTAGGCAGCGCAGAAGTAGCTGCGTTGCGAGTCCTTGAGGACGGCGACCGTACCCACGGGATAGCGCACCAGTTTCCCGATCCGCTTCGTCTCCCGTGTCTCCCGGCCCACCGGGGAAACCTGCGCGAGGGCGTCCTCCAGCAGGGCGTCCAGCAGAGCGACGTCCCCTGAGTGCACCCGGTGCAGGAACTGTCCCTGGACGCTGCGGCGGGCGACCAGGGCCTCGTCGGCGGTGTCGGTGTCGAACGTGTCCGTGAAGCCGACGACCAGGTGACACGTGCGGTCGAACAGGTCGCCCACCTCGACGGTCACGGTGAAGTCGGGATGGGTGAAGTCGCGGCTGACCCTGTCCCTGGGCCGGGCGAGCACGATCGCCGCCGCGAACGCGAGCGCCGCGATCCCGAGAAAGGCGGGCCAGCGGACCAGGGCGAGGTCGGGCCAGAAGGCCAGCACGAGTTGGGCGGTACCGGCCAGCACACCGAACTGGACGGCACAGGTACGCCCCAGCAGAGCGAGTCCGTGTCGCGTGCCGAACAACGTCCGCAGGCGCTCGCTCGGGCGGGCCACCGGGTCAGCTCCCGGATCCCGGTTCCGGGCGGGTCTCGGGCTGCTCCGGAGCGGCGAACAGGCCGTCGAAGAGGACCTTCGCGTGCTGTCTCGACTGCTCGGCCCGCAGACCGTCCACCGTGCGTTCCAACGCGGTGATGCGGTCGACCTGGTTGCGCAGGAGGGAGAGCATCTGGTCCTGGACCTCCTCGGCGGAGGGCCGCGGAGCAGGCACGGTCTGCTGCTCCTTCTTCGCCCTCTGCGCGATCTCCTCGAGGCCGTCCCTCAGCTCCGGCCAGTACTTGCCGAAAAGGTCTTCCAGGCGTTTCTCGTCGGCCGGTGGATCACACAGCTTGTTGATGGTCTTGATCAGGCTGAGCACATCCTCCTCGCTCTCCGCCGACGTGGCCTGGAACTGGGTGAGCGGGGTGCCCACCAGATCCGCCACCGTGGTCCCGAGCAGAAGGAGCGGGGCGAGCTTCGGCTTGCCCACTTCGAGGGAGAGCGCGCCGGCCTCGAAGTGGATCCACGGTTCGGTGCGGTTCTCCGGCGTGACACACACGATGCCGAACTGGGAGTCCCGCAACTGCGCGGCGATCGCGTCGTATCCGCGGTCGCCCTTGGCGATGTCCTCCGACGACACGAACGGTTCGACGAGGTGGTTGAAGTGAGGCAGCTTGTCGCGCAGCAGCAGGGCGCACTTCTGTGCGGGCACCCCGGACCAGCTCACGAAGACCTTGAACTTCTTCGGCATGGCGTTCCCCCGTAAGACGCATGCAGCAGGACCCGATCGTAGCCACTCGCAGGCGGGAGAGGTAAGCCGGTGAGGCCGGGGCACCTTCCGGTCCGTTGATTCGAAAACGTTCACGGGAGACTCGCGTTTGGGTGAACTCCATTCGGATCGCGGACGGTTCACCCGTACTGCGTAATTCTTGGCGGGTCCCGAGCACGTTCCCTCTGGGGGTCCCACCACCTTGAACAGTGACCGCTTCCGTATGCCCGCACGCCGTCTCGCGACCGTCGCGGCGGCCACGGCCCTGGCCGCCGGTCCCGCGGCCCTGGCCGGCGCGGGCGCCGCACACGCCACCACCGGCCGAGGCCACGCGAGCGCGGCCGTCCTGCGCACCGGCCTCGACGTCTCCCTCCTCGGCAGGACCGCGAACGTCCCGCTCGCGGTCGCCCTGAACGAGGTGCAGGCACCGCGGAGCGCCGACCGGACCGCGCTGACCGCCACGCTCGACGGAGTGGACGGCGGCAAGCCGTTCGACGTCCTCGGCGCGGACGTGGCCTCCGCGCGGGCGACCGTCTCCGACGGCCGGGCCGAGGCCTCCGTCCACCTCACCCACGCCCGGCTGCACCTGCCGGGCCTGCCCCTGCTGTCCCTCGTCGACCTGGACGCCGTGACGTCCCGGGCGACCTGCGAGAGCGGCAGGCGCCCGCAGGCCACGTCGAACGTGCTCGGTGCCGTCACCGTCCTCGGCAAGCGCGTGACGCTGAGCGCGACCGGCCCCACCGACGTCAAGGTCCCCGGCGTCGGCGAGGTCCGCCTGGACTTCGCCAAGGCCGTGACGGCGTCGGGCCGGGCGGCGGCGAGCGCCCTCGAACTCACGGTCTCCGTCAACCCGCTACGGCTCAACGTGGCCGACGTGAAGGGCACCCTGACCCTGGCGAAGGTGACCTGCGAGACGCCGAAGCCCCCGGCCGACCCCGCCGACGCCGCCGACCCCGCCGACGCCGCCGACCCGCCGAGCCCCGTGACCGACATCAGGCCCCAGAGCGCCCCGGCGCCGAGGACGAAGCTGGCGGAGACGGGCGGCAGTTCGGTGACACCGTACCTGGCGGGAGGGGCGCTGGCGCTCCTCGTGGCCGGAGGCGGAGCGGTGACGTTGCACCTACGACGCCGATAGCGCCCTCTCAGGGGTGCGGGGCGGCAGCCGACGTGCGGCTGCCGCCCCGCGGGCGCGGCCTCAGGCGCGTATCAAGACCAGCGCCTGATCGAAGGCCTGTAGGAACCGGTTCACCACTCCCCGGTCCCGCACGGCGATCCGCACCCATTCCTCGCCCAGCCCCGGAAACGTGTCCCCCCGTCGCACCGCATAACCGAGCGCCCGCAGGTGCCGCCGCACGGCGGCCGCGCCCGCCATCCGCACCAGCACGAACGGCCCCTCGGCAGGCGCCACCACCCGTACCCCCTCCGGTGCGAACTCCGCGAGTCCCGCGACCAGATGGGCGCGGTCCGCGGCGATCCGGTGCGCCGCGTGCGCCGCCTCCGCCAGCGCCCGCGGCGCCACACACGCCTCGGCCGCCGTCAGCGCGGGCGTCGACACCGGCCACAACGGCTGGACCCGCGCCAACTCGCCGATGATCTCCGGTGCGGCCAGCACGTAGCCGATCCGCAGCCCGGCCAGTCCCCAGGTCTTCGTCAGACTCCGCAGCACCACGAGACCGTGCACGTCGGTCCGCCCGGCCAGCGCCTCGCGCTCACCGGGCACCGCGTCCATGAACGCCTCGTCGACCACCAACGTCCGTCCGGGCCGGGCGAGTCGCACGATCGCCTCGGCCGGATGCAGCACCGACGTGGGGTTGGTCGGGTTGCCGATCAGCACCAGGTCGGCGTCCTCGGGCACCGCCGCCGGATCCAGCCGGAAGCCGTCCGCCTCCCGCAGCAGCACCCGGTCCACGGTGTGCCCGGCGTCCCGCAGCGCCGCCTCCGGCTCGGTGAACTGCGGATGCACCACCACCGGCCGGCGCACCTTCAGCGCCCGCGCGAGCAGCACGAACGCCTCCGCCGCACCCGCAGTCAGCAGCACCCGCTCCACCGGCAGCCCGTGCCGCCCCGCCACCGCCGCCCGCGCCCGCCGCCCGTCGGGATACGCCGCGAGCGCGCCCAGCGACCCCGCGATCCGCTCCCGCAGCCAGACCGGGGGAGTGCCGCTGCGCACGTTGACCGCGAGGTCGACGAGGGCGGAACCGTCGTCCCGGACCTCCGCGTCGCCGTGGTGCCGCAGGTCGTGGCCGCCGCCGGAACCGTCCTCAGTGTGCATGGGCATGCCCGTCATGGTGATGGTGGTGCCCGTGGCCGTGCGGGTGGCCCTCGTCGTCCGGGTGGAAGTGCGGCTGCTGCGGCAGGCCCACCTTGTCCTCGAAACCGGGCAGCGCGATCCGGTACACGCACGAGTCGCAGTTCATCCGCAGATCACCCCCGACCGCCTCCCGGTACCGTTCCATCACCAGGTCGAGCAGCTCGGGCTCGGGCCCGATGACGTCCGCGGAACGCACCTCGACCTGCGGGTGCGCGTCCGCCCACCCCTCGGTCTGCTGCCGCACCCGGTCCGGCAGGATCCCGGTGAACAGGAAGTACGGCAGGACCACGATCCGCCGCGCCCCCAGTTTCAGGCACCGGTCGAGCCCGCTGGGCACGTCCGGCGCGGCCAGCGACACGAACGCGGTCTCGACCCCGGCGTAGCCGCGCCCCTCCCACAGCAGCCGGGCCGCCTTGTGCACCTCGGCGTTGGCGTCGGGGTCGGTGGAACCCCGGCCCACCAGCAGCACGGTCACGTCGGCGCGGTCCTCGGCGGTCCGCGCGGCACCGCCCAACGCCTCGTCCAGGCGCCGCTCCAGCACGGCCAGCAGCGAGGGGTGCGGGCCCAGCGGGCGCCCGTACGTGTAGGAGATCCCCGGGTGCCGCTCCTTCTCCCGGGCCAGCGCGGCCGGGATGTCACCCTTGGCGTGGCCGGCGGAGACCAGCATCAGCGGTACGGCGGCGAACCGTCGTACCCCCTGCTCCACCAACTCGGTGACGGCGTCACCGAGCGGCGGCGGGGACAGTTCGATGAAGCCGCCGGCGACGGGCAGTTCGGGGTGGCGGCGGCCCAGCTCCCGAACGAAGGCACGGAACGCCTCGGCTCCGGCGTCGTCCCGGGTGCCATGGCCGGCGATGAGCAGGGCGGGCGGGGTGGTCACAGGGTCTCCTCGGAAGTGGGGTGGTACAGCAGGGCGTTGAGTGCGGCGGCGGCGACCGCCGAGCCGCCCTTCTCGGACACGTTGCTGACGGCGGGCAGTCCGCTGGCGCGCAACGCCGCCTTGGACTCGGTCGCGCCGACGAAACCGACGGGCAGCCCGATGACGAGCGCAGGGGCGGCGTCCAGCGTCAGCAGCTCCTCCAGGGCGGTCGGCGCGTTGCCGATCACCCACAGGGCGCCGGGCCCGACCTGCTCGTAGGCGAGCCGGATCGCGTGCGCCGAACGGGTCAGCCCGGGGCCGGCCTCGGCGTCGCGCAGCCGGCACACGGTCTCCCGGCGGGTGATCCCGGCGGCGACCATCTCGACGTCCACGACGACCGGCGCCCCGGCGTGCAGCGCCGCGTGCGCCTTCACCAGGTCGGCCTCGTCGGTCACCAGGTCGGCCGCGTACTCCAGGTCGGCGGCGGAGTGGACGACCCGCTCGACGACCGCCCGGGTCAGCGGCGGGAAGTGCGAGGTGTCCAGGCGGGCCCGCAGCCGCCGGTAGGACTCCTGCTCGATGGGGTGGACGACTCGGTTCACGGGGCCTCCTCCGGGGAGCCTTCCTGCCAGCGGTAGCCGCGCGGGGTGACCATACGCCCGGCGATGTTCCGGGTCGCCGTGTTGCCCACGGTCACGACCGTCATCATGTCGACCCACGCCGGGTCGACGGAGCCCAGGGTGGTCAGCCTGCTCGACTCGTCGGGGCGCGAGGCGTTGCGCACGACACCGACCGGCGTCGTCGGGGCCCGGTGCCCGGCGAGGATCGCCAGCGCCTTGGGCAGCTGCCAGTCACGGCCCCTGGAGCGCGGGTTGTAGAACGTCACCACGAGGTCCGCCTCGGCCGCCGCGCGGACCCGCCGCTCGATGACCTCCCACGGGGTGTGCAGGTCGGACAGGCTGATCGAGACGTGGTCGTGGCCCAGCGGCGCACCCAGGACCGCCCCGGCGGCGAGCGCCGCGGTGACCCCCGGCACCCCGATCACGTCGATGTCGTCGGAGGCCTCGGCGAGCGCGGGGGAGGCCATGGCGTACACGCCCGCGTCCCCGCTGCCGATCAGCGCGACGGCGTGCCCGGCCCGCGCCTCGGCGACCGCCGTGCGCGCCCGCTCCTCCTCGGCCCCGAGCCCCGACTCCAGGATCCGGGTACCCGGTCGCAGCAGGTCGCGGATCTGGTCGACGTACTGGTCGAGGCCGACCAGCACGGCGGCGCGTCGCAGTTCGGCCCTGGCCCGCGGGGTGAGCAGATCGCGGGCGCCGGGCCCGAGCCCGACCACCGCGAGCCGCCCGCGTGCGGGACGCCGTACGACGGCACAGGTCGCCATCGCGGGCCTGCCGTCGGCACGGACCGACTTCCGCTTGGGCACGAGGAGTTCGCCCCCGCGCAGCAGTGCCGCGGCCTCGGCGACGGACGGGGTGCCGACGGCGGCGAGCGGCGCGTCGGAGGGGTTGGGCACCGCCACCCCCGCCAACTCCGCGGCCGAGTACGTCACCAGGGGCACGCCGAGCCGCGCGGCGGCCGCGACGATCCCCGGCTCCCCGGCCTTGGCGTCGACGGTGGCGACCTCGGCGACGCTCCGCGCGGACAACCCCGCGTCCCGCAGGGCGCCCTCGATCAGTGCGAGCACCTCGTCGGCCGGGGCCCCGGCGGAGGCGCCCACGCCGACGACGAGGGACGGCGGGCGCAACAGCACCTCGCGCTCGCCGGGTTCCACGGCACGGTCGGTCAGCCGGACGGTGTACGCGCCCTCCGCGGCCAGCGGCAGCGGGGGCAGTGGCCACGCCGACTCGGCGCGCAGCGCCACCGGTTCACCGTCGAGCAGGGCCCGCGACACGGTCGCCACCGAGCCCTCCACCGGGAAGCCGAGGGTGTCCAGGCCGGCCAGTCCGACGGAGTCGGTGGCCGTCGTCACCACCGGCTGCGCGGAGAGCAACTCGCCCACCTCGGCGGCGAGTTCGTTCGCCCCGCCACCGTGGCCGCCGACCAGCGACACGGCGAACCGGCCGCCCTCGTCGACGCACACCACTCCCGGGTCGGTGGCCTTCCCGCCCAGCAGCGGGGCGATCAGCCGCACCACCGCGCCCGTGGCCAGGAAACACACCAGCTGCTCGCACTCCGCGAACGCCGACCGGACGGCGTCCCCCACGGGACCCTCGTACACCCGCGTGCGGTCCGGCCATGCCGCGGCCAGCCGGTCGCGTGCCGCCGCCCCCGCCGCGGTGGCGGAAATGAGGCCGATCACTGAGCAACTCCTTCGTCGGATTCTTCCAGGACGGGGGAACGAGTCCCCCACAGCAGGAACACGGGGTTGGTGGCCGCCAGCCGGGTCACGTCACCGGGCAGCGGCGCGAGACGCGACGACTGCAACAGCACCCCGTCGCAGGAGAACCCGGCGCCGGTCAGTGCCGCGCGGGCCGCCGGTACCCGGTCCAGGGCGGCCATCGCGACCACCACCGTCCGCCGGGCCCGCAGCGCGCACGCGGTGACGACGGCGGGCAGTTCGGCCCCGCCCCCGCCGACGAAAACGGCGTCGGGGTCGGGCAGTTCGTCGAGCACCTCGGGCGCCGCGCCGTGCCGCACGTCCACGTACACGCCGTGCGTCCGGGCGTTGGCGGCGATCCGCGCCACCCCGTCGGCCGCCTTCTCCACGGCGACGGCGGCGGCGCCCAGACGCGCGCACTCCACGGCCACGGACCCGGAGCCCGCGCCCACGTCCCAGACCAGGTCACCGAGCCGGGGCCCGAGCCGGGCCAGGGCCAGCGCCCGCACCTCGAACTTGGTGATCATCGAGTCGCGGTGCGCGAACTCGCCCTCCGCCAGGGCCCATCCGGCGGGCCCGGCGGCCGCCCCGGCCACCGTACGGACACCACCGAGCGCCCGCGTCCGGTCGAGGCACAGCACCACGTTGACGTCGGTGCCCCACTCCCGGGCGGCGGACTCGGCCGGCGAGACCCACTCCACCCGCTCCCGCACGGATCCGAGCGCCGACGCGACGACGAGGACCCGCTCACCGGACACCGACGCGGGAGCGGGCGCCGACGCCCTGCCGGAGGTGTGCAGCAGCGCTGCGCCCAGCTCCGCCGGGCCCGCTCCCGGCCCCGTCAGGACCGCCACCTTCGGGTGCGCCCGGCAGACGTTCACCGCCGTGCGTGACTCCCGCCCGTGCGCGCTCACCACCACCGCGTCGTCCCAGGGCAGCCCCACCCGTGCGAAGGCGGCGGCCACGGACGACACCCCGGCCCGCACCTCCAGCCGCTCCGCCCCGAAACGCTCCGCCAGCACCCGCACCACCCCGAAGAACCCGGGGTCCCCGGAGGCCAGCACGAGCACCCGGCTGCCCTGGTCCAGGTGCCGCTCCACGGCGTCGAGGGCCGGCAACAGCGGGCCGAGCACGACCCGCTCGGCCCCCTCCGGCAGCCGCACCGCGTCCAGATGCCGGCGCCCGCCGACGACCAGCCCGGCACCGGCCGCCACGTCCGCGGGCAGCGGCGCCCCCGTCCCCGTACCGACGACCGTGATCACGTACTCGCCCCGCGTTCGCGCAGGGCCCGCCGGGCCTCGGGGTCGGCCTTGCGGAAGCCGTGGAAGTGGCCGGGGTGGTAGAGGTGCGAGCGGGTGCCGTGGGCGGCCAGGGCCGGGCCCACCAGGAAGAGGGTGTGCTTCCAGAGCTTGTGCTCCTTGACCGTCTCCTCCAGCGTCTCGATCGTGCACCGCACGACCAGCTCCTCCGGCCAGGTCGCCTGGTAGGCGACGACGACCGGTGTCGACGTCGGATAGCCGCCCTCCAGCAGCTCCCGCACCAGCTGCCCGCTGCGCGCGGCGGACAGGAAGATCGCCATGGTGGTGCCGTGGCGGGCGAACTCCCGTACCTCCTCGCCCGGCGGCATCGGGGTCTTGCCGCCGCCGAGCCGGGTGAGCACGACGGACTGCGCGACCTCGGGAACGGTCAGCTCGCGCTGGGCCAGTGCGGCCACGGCCGAGAAGGAGGAGACGCCCGGCACGATCTCGACCTCGACGCCGAGCGCGGCACACCGGTCGACCTGCTCCTGGGTGCCGCCCCAGAGGGCCGGGTCCCCGGAGTGGATCCGGGCGACCCGCAGCCCCTCGGCACGGGCCCGCTCGTAGACGGCGACGGCGTCCTCCAGGGACATCGTCGCGGAGTCCAGGATCTCCGCGTCCGCGCGCGCGTGCTGGAGGACCTCCGCCTGGACCAGGCTGGCGGCCCAGATCACGACGTCGGCTTCGGCGATGGCGCGCGCGGCCCGGAACGTCAGCAGATCGGCGGCGCCGGGGCCGGCACCGACGAAGGTCACCTTGCCGGTGGGAGCGTCGCCGGTGGGGGCGTCGCCGGCGGCAGCGGCGGAGGCGGCGGCATCGGCCATGGGAAATCGGTCCTCTCTGGACAAAAGGTGTTACTGGTGCTGCTGGATGTGCGCTGGAGCGGGTTGATCGGATAGCAAGGGCACATGGCGGTCTTCGTCGCGCTCTGCGCGTTCCTGATGACGCTGGCCGGCGGCTGGACGGCACAGCGTGTGACCGACCGTCGTCACCTGGTCCTGGGCCTGGCCGGCGGTCTGATGCTCGGGGTGGTCGGCCTCGACCTGCTGCCGGAGGCGCTGCGCGCGGCCGGCCGCGAGATCTTCGGGGTGCCGGCCGCCCTGCTCCTGTTCGTGGCCGGCTTCCTCCTGGCCCATCTGGTGGAGCGCACCCTCGCCGCCCGCCAGGCCGCGCACGGCGGCGACGAGCACGACCACCACCGGGCGCCCGAGGTGGGCCTGACGGCGGCCGGCGCGATGGTCGGGCACAGCGCCATGGACGGCGTGGCGATCGGCGCGGCCTTCCAGGTGGGCGGCGGCATGGGCGCGGCGGTCGCGATGGCCGTGATCGCGCACGACTTCGCGGACGGCTTCAACACGTTCACCATCACGAGCCTGTACGGCAACGCGCGCCGCCGGGCGATAGGCATGCTGGTCGCGGACGCCTGCGCACCGGTCGTCGGCGCGCTGTCCACGATCTTCTTCCACATCCCGGAGGCCGTGCTCGGCGGCTATCTCGGCCTCTTCGGCGGCGTCCTGCTCTACCTGGCCGCCGCCGAGATCCTTCCCGAGGCCCACCACGAACACCCGGCCCGTTCGACGCTGCTGTGCACGGTGGCGGGCGCGGCGTTCATCTGGCTGGTGGTGGGCATCTCCGGCTGACGCCGCGGCGCTCACAGCTTCCCGCCTCTCCCGGCGTCCCGGCGCGGCGGAGCGATCAGCGTGGAGAGGTACGGCAGCGGGGCACCGTCGAGCTCGGCGGCCGGCCGGATGGACTCCTCGTCCAGACCCAGCGCCGACCCCCACACGGCATTGTCGACCCGCCCGCTCTCCCGCAGCGCCGTCAGGACCGCACCGGCCTGCCGTCCGAACTTGTACGCCACGACCGTCCCCGGCCCGCCCAGCGCGTCCTTCAGCGCCTCGGCGCCCGCCGTCACCGGGACGAGCGTCAGCGGCTCGGTCCCCTCGGTGAGCACGGCACCGGAACGCGCGGCGAGATCCTGCATGGCGGTGATCCCGGGCACGGTCTCCACGACCACGTCCGGCACCAGAGCGGCGACGGTCTGCGCGAGATACGTGAACGTCGAATAGACATTGGGGTCGCCGATGGTGGCGAACGCGACGGAGCCGTGCGCGCGCAGCAGCTCGGCGACCTTCGCGCCGGCGGCGTCCCAGGCGGCCTCCCGCCGCCCCCGGTCACTGCGCTCGTTCAGCGCGAAGACGACCCGGACGACCTTCTCCGCGCCCACGTAGTGCAGCACGGTCGCCTCGGCACGCCCGCGCTCCCCGCCGTCCATCACGGGTACGACGACGACCTCGGCCGCACGCAGGGCGTTGACCCCCTTGACGGTCACCAGCTCGGGGTCACCGGGACCCACCCCGACTCCGACCAACCTGCTGCTCATGACGTCCGGCACCTCTCCACGAACCTACGGGCCACACCGGGCTCGGACGCCCAGTGCGTGTGCAGATAACTCGCGTGCACACCCTGCTGTACAAAACCCTCGACCCGCGGCCGGGGGGTGCGCACACCCCACGCGGGCGCCGCGCCGGCCCCCGGCTCCACCACGGTCCGGTGGAACTCGTGCCCCCGCATCCGCGTCCCGGCCACGGCCAGCACACTGTCGCCCACGGCGACGGCGTCCCGGTACCCGAGCGTGAGCCGCTCCGACATCCGCGCGCGCGCGTCCAGCACGCCGCACATGGGCAGCCCGTCCAGCTCCCGGCACAGGTAGAGCAGCCCGGCGCACTCGGCGGCGACGGGAGCGCCGCGCTCGGCGAGGGCGGCGATGTCCTTCCTGAGCCGCTCGTTGGCCGACAGCTCACGTCCGTACACCTCGGGAAACCCGCCCCCGACGACCAACCCGTCCGTTCCTTCGGGGAGCCGCTCGTCCCGCAGCGGGTCGAACGGCACGACGTCGGCACCGGCCGCGGCGAGCAGTTCGGTGTGCTCGGCGTAGGAGAAGGTGAACGCGGCCCCGCCGGCGACGGCGACGCGCACCTTGGAGCGCACGGTGCGCGCCGACGAGGAAGCCAGCGCCTCGGCCGCGTCCCAGGCCGCACCCGGCAACGCTCCCGCGCCCCTCGCCAGCTCCAGCAGCGCCCCCAGGTCACATCCGTCGGCGACCTGCGCGGCCATCGCCGCCACCGCCTCGACGGCGTCCCTGCGCCGCTCCGCCACCGGCACCAGCCCCAGGTGCCGCGACGGCGTCTCCACCTGAGCCACCCTCCGCAGCACCCCGAACACCGGCACCCCGGAAGCCTCCAGCGCCTCCCTCAGCAACTCCTCGTGCCGGTCCGACGCCACCTTGTTCAGGATCACGCCCCCGACCCGCACCTGCGGATCCCACGACGCGAACCCGTGCACCAGCGCCGCCACCGACCGGGACTGCGAGGACGCGTCCACGACCAGCACCACCGGCGCCCGCAGCAGCTTCGCCACCTGAGCGGTGGACGCCAGCTCCCCTTCCCCCGCCGCCCCGTCGTACAGCCCCATCACGCCCTCGACGACGGCCAGATCACAGCCGCGCGCACCGTGCGCGAACAGCGGACCGACCAGCTCCGGTCCGCACAGGTACGCGTCGAGGTTCCGTCCCACCCGCCCGGTCGCGAGCGCGTGGTACCCGGGGTCGATGTAGTCCGGCCCGACCTTGTGCGGGGACACGGCGAGCCCCCGCGCGGCGAACGCGGCCATCAGCCCCGTGGCGACGGTGGTCTTGCCGCTGCCGGACGACGGCGCGGCGACGACCAGCCGAGGGACGGACGACATCACCACTCGATGCCCCTCTGCCCCTTCTGTCCCACGTCCATCGGGTGCTTGACCTTGGACATGTCCGTGACGAGGTCGGCGACGGCGACCAGCTTCTCCGGGGCGTTGCGCCCGGTGATCACGACATGCTGGGTCCCCGGCCGGTTCCGCAGCACCTCGACCACCTCGTCGGTGTCCACCCACCCCCAGTGCATCGGGTACGCGAACTCGTCGAGCACGTACAGCCGGTACGTCTCGGCGGCGAGGTCCCGCTTGACCTGCTCCCAGCCCTCCCGGGCCTTCTCCTCGTTGTCCATCTGGGCGTCGCGCTGGACCCAGGACCAGCCCTCGCCCATCTTGTGCCAGGCGACGGTCCCGCCCTCCCCGGAGTCCCCGAGGACCCGCAGCGCCCGCTCCTCGCCGACCTTCCACTTCGCCGACTTGACGAACTGGAACACCCCGATCGGCCACCCCTGGTTCCAGGCCCGCAGCGCGAGCCCGAACGCGGCGGTGGACTTGCCCTTCCCGACGCCCGTGTGCACGACCACCAGCGGCCGGTTGCGGCGCTGACGGGTCGTCAGTCCGTCCTCCGGTACGACACTCGGCTGTCCCTGCGGCATTACGCGGCCCTCCTCTGCACGTCCTTCACCAGTCCGGCGATCGAGTCCGCCCGCAGCTCGTCGAGCGTCACCGCCGTGCCGCCCAGTTCACCGGCGAGCTGCCCGGCGAGCCCCAGCCGCACCGGCCCCGACTCGCAGTCCACGACCACCGAGGCGAGCCCGTCGGCCGCGAACAGCCGGGCCGCCCGCCCGGCGAGCGCGACCGGCTCCGGACCGCCGGTGGCCCGTCCGTCCGTCACCACGACCACCAGCGCGCGCCGCGCCGGATCCCGCAACCGCTCCACCCGCAGCACGTCGTGCGCCTTGAGCAGCCCGGCCGCGAGCGGCGTACGCCCCCCGGTGGGCAGCGACTCCAGCCGGGCCGCCGCCGCGTCCACGGACGACGTCGGCGGCAGTGCGACCTCGGCCGCCGAGCCCCGGAAGGTGACCAGACCCACCTTGTCCCGGCGCTGGTAGGCGTCGAGGAGCAGCGAGAGGACGGCACCCTTGACCGCGCTCATCCGCTGCCGGGCCGCCATCGACCCGGACGCGTCGACCACGAAGAGCACGAGGTTGCCCTCACGCCCCTCCCGTGCCGCCTGCCGCAGGTCGTCCCGCCGGACCACGAGCCCGGGCCCCGACCGGCCGCGGGCCCGCTGGTGCGGGGCGGCGGCCCGCACGGTCGCCGCCAGGTGCAGCTTGGTCAGGGCGCCCCGCGGCCGGCGCGCACCCGTGGTCCGCCCGTGCTCGGTCCGGGCCCGGGACCGCCGCCCGGCGGCCCCCTCGCCGATCCCCGGCACGCTCAGCGCCTTGGTGCGGAAGGGCTCGGCGGCCCGGACGGGGGACTGCTCGCCCGCCCCCGCGGCCTGCGGCTCGCCGTCCTCGCCCGCCTCGGGCCGGGCACCGGTGTCACCGCCCTGCGGCCCGCCGTCCTCGGGCGCCGGCCGGCCGCCACCGCCGCCGGGACCGTCCGGGTCCGGGTCGTCGTCGCTCTCGTCCTGCCCGGAGAACTCCGCCAGCGTCTCGTCCAGCCTGTCCTCGTCGAGGCCCGGCGCGTCGAAGGGGTTGCGGCGCCTGCGGTGCGGCAGCGCCAGCAGCGCGGCCTGCCGTACGTCCTCGGCCAGCACCACGGTCCGGCCGGCCCACGCGGCGAGCGCGGTGGCGGTCCGCGCCATCACGATGTCGGCGCGCATCCCGTCCACCTCGAAGGCCGCACAGGTCGCCGCGATCTGCCGCAGCGCACCGTCGCCCAGCCGCACCGACGGCAGCAACTCCCGCGCCGCCACGATCCGTTGCCGGACGGCCGCCTCCTCGTCGGCCCAACGCGCCGTGAAACCGGCCGGGTCGTCGTCGTACGCGAGCCGCCGCCGGACGACCTCCACCCGCAGGTCGGGCTCGCGCGAGGCGGCCACCTCCACCGTGAGGCCGAACCGGTCGAGCAACTGCGGGCGCAACTCGCCCTCTTCGGGGTTCATGGTGCCGACCAGCAGGAACCTGGCCGCGTGCCGCACGGAGACACCCTCGCGCTCCACGTACGACGCGCCCATCGCCGCAGCGTCCAGCAGCAGGTCGACCAGGTGGTCGTGGAGGAGGTTCACCTCGTCGACGTAGAGGATCCCGCGGTGCGCGTCGGCCAGCAGGCCCGGCTCGAAGGCCTTCACGCCCTCGGCCAGCGCCCGCTCGATGTCCAGCGCGCCCACCAGCCGGTCCTCGGAGGCGCCCACCGGCAGCTCGACCATGCGCGCCGGGCGGGACTCGAAGGCCCCGGGCGGGTGGTGCGGGCCGTCCGGACAGGCCGGGTCGGGCTCCGCCGGGTCGCAGGAGAACCGGCAGCCGGCGACGACGTCCACGGTCGGCAGCAGCGCCGACAGGGCGCGCACCGCCGTCGACTTGGCGGTGCCCTTCTCGCCGCGCACCAGCACCCCGCCGACCGCCGGGGAGACGGCGTTCAGCAGCAGCGCGAGCCGCAGGTCGTCCTGGCCGACGACGGCCGTGAACGGGAACGGGGTACTCACTTCTCGTCGCCCTCCAAGTCGCCTTCCAGCTCCAGATAGGTGGCGCGCAGCCTCTCCAGGGTGTCCGCGTCCGGCTCGGCCCACAGACCGCGGTCGGCGGCCTCCAGGAGCCGTTCGGTGATCCCGCGCAGCGCCCACGGGTTGGACTTCTTCATGAAGTCCCGGTTCTCCGCGTCGAAGACGTACTCCGCGCTGAGCTTCTCGTACATCCAGTCGTCGACCACGCCCGCCGTGGCGTCGTAGCCGAACAGGTAGTCGACGGTCGCCGCCATCTCGAAGGCGCCCTTGTAGCCGTGCCGGCGCATGGCAGCCATCCAGCGCGGGTTGACCACCCGGGCCCGGAAGACGCGGTGCGTCTCCTCGCCCAGCGTGCGGGTCCGCACCTGGTCCGGCGTGGCCGAGTCACCCACGTAGGCCTCGGGGTTGGCGCCGGTCAGGTGGCGGACCATCGCCACCATGCCGCCGTGGTACTGGAAGTAGTCGTCGGCGTCCACGAGGTCGTGCTCGCGGGTGTCGACGTTCTTCGCGGCGACGGCGATCCGCCGGAACGCGGTCTCCATGTCCCCGCGCGCCGCCCGGCCGTCGAGCCCGCGCCCGTAGGCGTACCCGCCCCAGACCGCGTACACCTCGGCGAGGTCCGCGTCGGAGCGCCAGTTGCGGGCGTCGATCAGCGGCAGCAGCCCGGCGCCGTACGCGCCCGGCTTGGAGCCGAAGACCCGGGCGGTCGCGCGCCGCCGGTCACCGTGCCCGGCGGTGTCCTCGTCGGCGTGCGCCTTCACGTAGTTGGACTCGGCGGGCTCGGCCAGCTCGGCCACCGCCCGCACCGCGTCGTCGATCAGCCCGACCACGTGCGGGAACGCGTCCCGGAAGAAGCCCGAGATCCGGACCGTGACGTCGATGCGCGGCCGGCCCAGCTCGCCGAGCGGGATCACCTCGAAGCCGGTCACCCGCCGCGACGCCTCGTCCCACACCGGACGGCAGCCGAGCAGCGCCAGGATCTCCGCGATGTCGTCGCCCTGGGTGCGCATCGCGGAGGTGCCCCACACCGTCAGACCGACCGACTTCGGGTACTCACCGGTGTCGCTCAGGTACCGCTGCACGAGCGAGTCCGCCAGCGACTGGCCGACCTCCCAGCTCAGCCGGGACGGAATGGCCTTGGGGTCGACCGAGTAGAAGTTCCGGCCGGTGGGCAGCACGTTGACCAGGCCACGGGTGGGGGAGCCGGACGGGCCCGCCGGGACGTAACCGCCGTCCAGCGCGCGCAGGATGTGCCCGATCTCGTCCGTCGTCCGCGCCAGCCTCGGCACGACCTCGGTGCACGCGAACTCCAGCACCGCGATCGCGTCGGGCAGTTCGGTGCCCAGCACCTCCCGTACCAGCGGACGGCTCTGCGCCACCGCCCAGCCCCGCTGTTCCATGCCTTCCGCGACCCTGCGGCACAGCTGTTCCAGCAGGTCGATCGCGTCGGCCGCGGTACGCGAGGGGCCCTCGACGAGATCCGTCAGCTCCACCGGCACCTTCACCGGCGCGCCCGGCTCGGCCAGCAACTCCTTCTCGACGAGCCCGAAATGGGCCGCGAAGGAGGCCCTGAGCCCCGGCAGCGCGTTGGCCTGCCCGCCCCACACCTGCGAGGCCCGCAGCACCGCCAGCACCAGGTTCACCCGCGGCTCGCCGACCGGACCGCCGCCGAGGATGTGCAGACCGTCCCTGATCTGCACGTCCTTGATCTCGCACAGATAGCCGTCGATGTGCATGACGAACTCGTCGAAGTCGCCGTCGTCCGGCTGCTCGTCCACATGCAGGTCGTGGTGGAGCTCGGCCGCCTTCACCAGCGTCCAGATCTGCGCCCGCACGGCCGGTGCCTTGGCCGGGTCCAGGTCGGAGACCAGCGCGTACTCGTCGAGCAGCTGCTCCAGCTTGGCCAGGTCGCCGTAGGTGTCGGCGCGGGCCATCGGCGGCACCAGGTGGTCGACGACGGTGGCGTGCCCGCGCCGCTTGGCCTGGGTGCCCTCGCCGGGGTCGTTGACGATGAACGGGTAGATCAGCGGCAGGTCGCCGAGGACCGCGTCCGGCGCGCAGCCGGCGCTCAGCCCGAGGCCCTTGCCGGGCAGCCACTCCATCGTGCCGTGCTTGCCCATGTGCACGATCGCGTCGGCGCCGAAACTGTTCTCCAGCCACCGGTAGGCCGCCAGGTAGTGGTGCGACGGCGGCATGTCCGGGTCGTGGTAGATCGCGATCGGGTTCTCCCCGAAGCCGCGCGGCGGCTGGATCATCACGACCACGTTCCCGAACCGCAGGGACGCGAGCACGATGTCGTCGCCGTCGACGTACAGGTTGCCCGGCGTCTCGCCCCACGCCTCGGTCATCGCGTCGCGCAGCCGCGGGTCCAGCTTCTCGAACCACGCCCGGTAGTCCGCCAGTGGCACCCGTGCGGGCGCGGCGGCCAGCTGCTCCTCGGTCAGCCACTCCACGTCGTGGCCGCCGGCCGCGATCAGCCGGTGGATCAACTCGTCACCCTCGGACGGGTGTCCGCTGACCCCGTACCCGGCGTCCCGCAGCGCGTCCAGCACCCGCACCGCCGACGCGGGCGTGTCCAGGCCGACCGCGTTGCCGACCCGCGAGTGCTTGGTCGGGTACGCGGTGAAGACCAGCGCCACCTTCTTCTCGGCGTTCGGCTTGTGCCGCAGGCGTGCGTGCCGGACGGCGATCCCGGCGACGCGCCCGGCCCGCTCCGGGTCGGCGACGTAGACCGGGACGTCGTCGGGGCCCTGCTCCTTGAAGGAGAACGGCACGGTGATCAGACGGCCGTCGAACTCCGGGATGGCGACCTGCATCGCCGCGTCCATGGGGGAGAGCGCGGCGTCCGACTCGTCCCAGGCGGCGCGCGAGGAGGTGAGGCACAGGCCCTGGAGCACCGGTACGTCCAGGTCGGCGAGCGCGCCGACGTCCCAGGCCTCCTCGTCGCCGCCGGCCGAGGCCTGGGAGGCGTGCGTGCCGCCCGCGGCGAGGACGGTGGCCACCAGCGCGTCGGCCCGGCCCAGCAGCTCGTACAGCCCGGCGTCCGCCCCGCGCAGCGAACCGCAGAACACCGGAAGGGCGTTGGCGCCGTGCGCCTCGATCGCGTCGCACAGGGTGTCCACGAAGGCGGTGTTGCCGCTCAGTTCATGGGCGCGGTAGAAGAGCACGCCGACGGTCGGCCGGCCCTCGGCGCGGGGACGTTCGCCGTGCACGCCGAACTCGGGCATCCGCTGCGGCTCGACGAATCCCTCGCCGGTCAGCAGCACGGTGTCGGACAGGAACCGGGCCAGCTCGGTGAGGTTGGCCGGGCCGCCCTCGACCAGGTACCTGAGGGCCTCGGCCACCACCCCGGCCGGCACCGACGACTCGGCCATCAGCTCGGCGTCCGGCACCGCCTCGCCGCCGAGCAGCACGGTCGGGATCCCGGCGGCCCTCAGCGCGGCGAGCCCGTCCTCCCAGGCCCGCTTCCCGCCGAGCAGCCGTACGACGGCGATGTCCGCACCCTCGACCAGCGCGGGCAGCTCCTCCGCGACGTCGACGCGCGTCGGATTGCCGATCCGGTAGTCCGCACCGGCGGCGGCCCGGGCCGCCAGCAGATCGGTGTCGGCGGTCGACAACAACAACACTGTGCTCATGCGGGCGCTCCCGGTGGAATGAAAGGCAGTCCTTGCGGCGCGCCCGACTCGATGAGCCGCCAGAGCGCGTCCGTGTCCGCGTGCTGTTCGATCAGGTCGCCGAGCCGGTCGAGCTGCTCCTCGCGCAGCCCGGCGAACGAGGTGTCGGGGGCCGGCACGAACCGGCGGCCCGCGGCGGCGGCCACCTCGCGCAGGAAGGCCCGCCGGAAGCCGTCCGACTCCAGGGAGCCGTGCCAGTGGGTGCCCCAGGTCTGCCCGACCCGGCAGCCGTCAAGGAAGGCTTCCCCGCCGGTCACTTCGGCGACCCCGTGATGGATCTCGTACCCCTCGACCCGCTCACCGAGTGCAGTCCCCTCCGGCCGGGTAAGGATCTTCTCGGGGGCGAACCGAACCCGTAGGGGCAACACCCCGAGACCTTCGACCCGCCCTCGCCGGCTCTCGACCTCGTCCTCGATGTGCTCACCGAGGATCTGGAAGCCACCGCAGATGCCGAGGACGGGCCGCTGCTCGGCGGCCCGGCGCAGCAGCGCGTCCGCGAGGCCCCGCTCCCGCAGCCACTCCAGGGCCCGGACCGTCCCCCGCGTCCCCGGAATCACGACGAGATCCGCGTCGGCCAGTTCCTCCGGCCGGTCCACGAACCGCACCAGGACGCCCGGTTCGGCGGCCAGCGCGTCCACGTCCGTGAAGTTGGACATGAGGGGGATCGCGCAGACGGCGACCCGGAGCACGTCCTCGCCGACGGGCGGGGCGGTGTTCGACTCGCGGACGGTCCCGCGCAGGGAGACCCTCCCCCACGCTCGGCTTCGCTCGCGCGGGGGGACCCCCATCCCGTCCTCCTCGTCGATGCCGAGGCCGTGCCGGAACGGGAGGACGCCGTACGTCCGCCGCCCGGTCAGCCCGTGCAGCATGTCGAGGCCGGGCTCCAGCAGGGAGACGTCGCCCCGGAACTTGTTGACGAGGAACCCCGCGACGAGTTCCTGGTCCTCCGGCGAGAGCAGCGCGACCGTCCCGAAGAAGGAGGCGAAGACACCCCCGCGGTCGATGTCGCCGACCACCAGCACGGGCAGCCGCGCGTTGCGCGCGATCCCCATGTTCACGATGTCGGTCCGGCGCAGGTTGATCTCCGCCGGACTGCCCGCCCCCTCACAGATCACCGCGTCATACGTGCCCCGCAACTCGGCAAGGCAGTCGAGCACGGTCCCGAGCAGCTTCTGCTGCCGCCCGCCGTGATACCCCCGCGCGCTCAGCTCGCCGACCGGCTTGCCGAGCAGCACCACCTGACTGCTCCGCTCGCCACCGGGCTTGAGCAGCACGGGGTTCATCAGCGCGGTCGGCTCGATCCGGCAGGCCTGCGCCTGCATGGCCTGCGCCCGCCCGATCTCGGCGCCCTCGCGGGTGACGAAGGAGTTCAGGGACATGTTCTGCGCCTTGAACGGCGCGACCTTGACGCCCTGTCGTACGAGCCACCGGCAGACACCGGCGGTGACGACACTCTTGCCCGCGTCGGAGGTGGTCCCGGCCACCAGCAGCCCGCCGCCGTTCACCAGGAACCCCCCGCGCGCCTCGCGACCCGTCCACGCAGCAGGGCCGCGGCCGCGCTCGCCCCCAGCGCCAGCCAGCCCACGCGCCGTGACAGCCGCACGGCCCGCTCGATGTCCCCGGTCACCACGCTTCGCCCCTCCCCGTTCAGCACCGGCCGGTGCTCGACCCGCCCCCCGTACGACAACGTCCCCCCGAGCCGCACCCCCAACGCCCCCGCGAACGACGCCTCCACGGGCCCCGCGTTGGGACTGGGATGCTTCGCCGCGTCGGCCCGCCAGGCCCGCACCGCGCCCCTGGGGTCGCTCCCGGCCACGGCGGCGAGTACGGCGGTGAGCCGTGCCCCCGGCCATCCGGCCACGTCGTCCAGCCGCGCCGAGGCCCATCCGTACCGCAGGTGGCGGGCCGACCTGTGGCCGACCATCGCGTCCAGGGTGTTGACGGCCCGGAACCCGAGCAGCCCCGGCACTCCGCCCAGCGCCCCCCACACCAGCGCGCCGACCACCGCGTCGCTGGTGTTCTCGGCGACGGACTCCACGACCGCCCGCGCGATCCCGTCGGCGTCCAGGGCCTGCGGATCCCGCCCGCACAGATGGGGCAACCGGGCCCGGGCCGCCTCGACGTCCCCCGCCTCGAGGGCCCGTCCGACGGCCCGCGCCTCACGCGCGAGGGACGTGCCCCCGACGACGGCCCAGGTGGCGGCAGCGGTGAGCGCGACGGACGCGGTGGTGGACGGCCGTACCACCCGCTGGGCCACGGCACCCAGCGTCACGGCGCCGCCCGCGCACACGGCGGTGTGCAGCGCGCCCCAGCCACGGTGGTCCCGCCACAGCACCCGCTCCACGGCCCCGGCCGCCCGCCCGAACGCGGCGACCGGATGCCCCCGGCGCGGATCGCCGAGCAGCAGATCACCGACAAGGCCGGCGGCGGCGCCGTACGCGAAGACGCGATCGGCACCCATCGGCTCAGCCGGCCGCGGGGTCGGGGACGAGCCGGTTACTGCACCTCGGTCGGCAGCCGCGCATGGCGATATGTCCTCACTCAGGGTGTCCACGCCCTGGTTCGACGAGACCGGCGGTGAGAGTTCCTGGCTCCCGGGAATGGCTACCCCGGTGACAGTGGCGGGACCGCGCCGGATTCACACCGGCTTCCTCTCTTGCCGCCGTACATGGCTCCGGCAGTCCACCACGCCCCCGGAAGACCCGTCAACTTGCCGTTGACCTGCGCGGGGAGTGTGTGGGAAGGCCCACACCGGTGGCCCGGTGGGGCTCCCGGGGCAGACGGAAGGCTCCGCCGCGAACGGATCGGGGCGGAGCCTGGCGGCCTCGGGTCGGGCCGCTGTCGTGATCGGTGCGGATCGGTGCGGTCGCGGCTCAGGCCTTCGCCACGATCAGGTGGATGCCGTACGCCACGGCCGCGGTGCAGGCCGCGAAGCAGAGGCAGGCGGCGGTCGCGGCCAGGGTCGCGGAGTTGCCCTGCGCGGTGGCTCGTTCGCGGGCGGAGAGGCCCTTGATGCCGAGGGTGAAGAGGGTCACGAGACCCACGGTGGCCACGAGGCTGACGCCGAAGACGGAGCCGATGGCTGCCCAGTCGATGTTCATGTCGGGTTGTGTTCCTCGGGGTCAGACGGTGGCGGCCGGGTCGGTCGCGGGAGCGGCGGGGGAGGGGATGGTGGCGGTGAGGCCCTCGGTCACCGTGCCCGCGGGCGGCGGGGTGACGGCGGCGATCGCCGTGGTCACGACCCCGGCCGGCTCCTCGGTGCCGACGACGTTGCCGCTGTCCACGACCTCGCGGCGGGAGAGCTTCCAGATCGCGGCGCTCGCGGCCACCAGGAAGACGGCGACGGCGGCCGTGCCCCCGTCACCGAGGTCCGTCACGGACTCGGCGAGCGCGCCGACCAGCGCGGCGGCCGGGAGGGTGAGCACCCAGGCGACGACCATGCGGGTCGCGGTGGACCAGCGGACGGTGCCGCCCTTGCGGCCCAGACCTGCGCCCATCACGGAACCGGAGACGACGTGCGTGGTGGAGAGGGAGAAGCCGAGGTGGGAGGAGGCCAGGATGGCGGTGGCCGCGCTGGTCTGGGCGGCGAAGCCCTGCTGCGGCTGGAGGTCCGTCAGGCCCGTGCCCATGGTGCGGATGATCCGCCAGCCGCCGATGTAGGTGCCGAGCGCGATGGCGAGGCCGGCGGAGAGGATGACCCAGGTGGGAGGGTTGGAGCCGGGGGCGATGGAACCGCCCGCGACGAGCGCGAGGGTGATGATGCCCATCGTCTTCTGCGCGTCGTTGGTGCCGTGGGCGAGCGAGACCAGGCCGGCGGAGGCGATCTGGCCGGCGCGGTAGCCCTTGCGGGTGGCCTCGTCCTCGGCGTTCTTCGAGAGCGTGTAGGACAGCCGGGTGGAGAGCAGTGCCGCGAGGCCCGCGACCACGGGGGCGGCGACCGCCGGGAGCAGGACCTTGGTGACGAGGACGTCGCCGTGGACCGCGCCGAAGCCGGCCGAGGCGACGGTGGCGCCGATCAGACCGCCCATGAGGGCGTGCGAGGAACTGGAGGGCAGACCCACCAGCCAGGTCACCAGGTTCCAGAGGATCGCGCCGACCAGGGCGGCGAAGATGACCTCGGGACGGATGCCGTTCTCGTCGACGAGCCCCTTGGAGATCGTGTTGGCGACCTCCACGGAGAGGAAGGCGCCCACCAGGTTGAGCGCGGCGGACATCGTCACCGCGATCTTGGGCTTGAGCGCACCGGTCGAGATGGTGGTGGCCATCGCGTTGGCGGTGTCGTGGAAACCGTTCGTGAAATCGAACGCGAGTGCGGTTACCACCACAATCGCGAGGATCAGCGAGAAGCTTTCCATTTACCCAGGCAATCTTTCGAAGTCGTTGGCTGTTGGACCGTAGGCAACCTGGGTGAACGGCAGATGAACTGAGGGGGGCTTGGGGGTGTCAATGACGGGGGGTCGGCATTCCGCTTACGGCCCGGGGGTCAGTCGCCGCTTGGCCGGCGGCGCCGGGAGACCGGCCTGCGCCGCCTCGCCGGTCCGCCGAAGAGATTCTGGTCACCCCGCAGGCCGCCCGGTGGCAGGATCGGGCCATGGCTGAGCAGCGGCGCGACGAGCGTGACGAACGGGACGGGCGCGACGGCGCACGCGGTGTCCCCGAGCCGTCGGGACGGGAGGCGCTCGCGGCGGAGGCCGACGCCTGGCAGGACCTCGTCGCCACCGCCCGCCGCACGGTGACCGAGGGACTGGTCGTCGGCACCTCCGGCAACGTCTCGGTCCGCGTCGGCGACACCGTGCTGGTCACGCCGTCGGGCGTGCCGTACGACCGGCTCGCCCCCGGCGACGTGACCGGCGTCGACCTCGACGGCCGGCAGGTCCTCGGCACCCTCCCGCCGACCAGCGAGCTGCCGATGCACCTCGCCGTCTACCGCACCACCGACGCGGGCGCCGTCGTCCACACCCACGCCGTGCACGCGACGGCCGTCTCGACCCTCGTCCCGGAACTCCCGGCGATCCACTACATGTCCGCGGCCCTCGGCGGCACCGTCCGGGTCGCCCCGTACGCGACGTACGGCACCGACGAACTGGCCGCGAACATGCTCCGCGCCCTGGCCGGCCGCTCCGGCTGCCTCCTCCAGAACCACGGCACGGTCACCTACGGCGCCACCCTCGCCCAGGCCTACGACCGCACCGCCCAGCTCGAATGGCTCTGCCACCTCTGGCTGACGGCATCCGCGGTCCCGGGCCTGACCCCGGCCCTGCTCTCCCCGGACCAGGTGGCCTCGGCGGCGGAGAAACTGAAGCGGTACGGCCGCCGGCAGGGATGAACCCCGGCCCGGGGGGAATCCGGGTCCAGTGGCTTCGTCGATTCCTCCGTCCTCCGCTGGCCGACACCGCGGTCCGCCCCGACACTGGACAGGTGCGCCCAGTCAAAGTCACGGCCGCGGCCGTCGGTGCCGTACTCGCCGCCGGCGTGGCCGGCGTGGCCGCGGGACGGCTCGCCAGTGACGCCGCGCTGAAGGCACCGCCCGGCCGGCCCCTGCCCACCGAACCCCGGCTCACCGTGCACGGCACCGCGGCCGGCCGCATCACCCTCACCCGGGACCTCGCCTCCCTGCGCCCCGGCACCTACGGCCTGGCCGGCGACGGCTCGCACGCGGTCGTCGGCGCCGTCATGGAGTCCGCCGCGAACACCGCCGACACGGTCGTACGACGGCTGGAACGGGTGACCCACGGCACCCTGGAGACCGGCGACAAGGTCTGGCTCACCGCCAACGTCCACGTCGGCAACCCGGAGACCGCCCTCGGCCTGGACCACGCCGACGTCGACATCCCCGGCGAACTCGGTCCGCTGCCCGCCTGGTTCGTGCCCGGCGACCGGGACACCTGGGTGATCGCGGTGCACGGCCTCGGCACCACCCGCGAACACCCCATGAACGTCATGCGGTTCCTGAACAGCCGCAGGCTGCCGGTCCTCGCCCTCGCCTACCGCGGCGACCTCGGCGCCCCCCGCCCGCCGGACGGCCTGAACCACCTCGGCGAGAGCGAGTGGCGCGACCTGGACGCGGCGATCCGCTACGCCGTCCGCTACGGCGCCCGCCGCGTCGTCCTGTACGGCTGGTCCACCGGCGCCGCCATGGCGCTGCGCGCCGCCGCCCACTCCGCCCTGCGCGAGCGTGTCTCCGGGCTGGTCCTCGACTCCCCGGTGCTCAACTGGGAGGCCACCCTGCGCGCCCTCGCCCAGGCCCGGCACACCCCCGAACCCCTGCTGCCGCTCGCGGTGCGCGCCGCCCAGGGCCGCGCCAACCTGCACGCCGACCGCGTCGCGGACCCCCTCGACCCGGAACACCTCACCGTGCCCACCCTGATCATGCACGGCCCGGACGACACCGTCGCCCCCTGGACGTACTCCCGGCGGCTCGCCGAGCGGCGTCCCGACCGGGTCGCCCTGCACGCCGTCCCGGGCGCCCCGCACGGCGCGATGTGGAACCCCGACCCGAAGCAGTACGAGGAACGGCTGCGCCGCTTCCTCACCCCCCTGATGTGAGGGCAGCCCCTTCGCGCCCTCGTCCCGCCCCGAGCCGGAGGCCCTGATTCCAGTCGGTGCCGGAGGTTCCGTTTAAGGCCGTACCACTGGCCTGAACATGTCTCCTCGCCTCCCCTCGGGGCCCGTGCGTTGGCCAGCCCCGTCGCCCGCCGTGACATTCCGTTTGGGTTTTCGGACCGTCAACCGGAAGACTGCACCCGTGACGTCCCGTATCCCGCGCGACTCAAGGCTTCGACTCGTCCGAACGCGACCCCTGGCCGCCGCCCCCCGAGCGATGAACCAGCGGCCCGCGCGCCGCCCCGCACCCCGCCCGCCCGAGGGCACCCCGGCCCCCGCCGAGCTGGCCAGAATGGCGCGCTCGGGCCTGGCGGGAGCGGCCCGTGTCGCCCACTGGGCCGACGCGGCCCTCGGACCCGGGAACGACGGCGCGACCGGCGACGGCAAGGCCACCCTCTCCGACGCGTCCGCCGAACGCGCGGCCGCGGATCTCGGCCTGACCGTCGCTCAGGTCCGCGCCGACTGGGACACCGCCCGGCTCGCCGGCCTGGTCGAGGTGCACGGCGACAGCGCGCGCCCCGGCTGGCGACTGCGCGCCTGGGACCGCGACGACAGCGCCGTCCTGCGCGGCTGGGTCGCTCTCTTCGACGCCTGGTCGCTCGCCCACCCCGAGCCCACGGACGTCGAGCCGGCCGCCGTCGCCGAGGTCGTCTCGGCCATGCCCCAGGTGCTCTCCTTCCTCCAGCTGTCCGCCGGTCCCGTCCCGGTCGAGCAGCTCCTCGACCTGCTGCGGCAGCGGGTCACCGAACTGCGCACCGAGCGCTGCGAGGTGACCTACGACACCCAGACCGGCCCCGGGTCCGCCGGTCCGGTCGCCGCCGTGCCCGCCGTCGACGCGGGTCCGGCGGACCGCGCACCGGCCGAGGACCCCGCCCCCGCCGAGGACGCCGAGCTCGCCCCCCTTCTCGACTGGTCCCTGTCCGCCCTCGGTTCCGTGGGCGCCCTCACCTACGGTGACGGCCAGGCCACCCTCACCCCGCTGGGCAGCTGGGCGGTCTGGGTCAAGCTCGAGCAGATCTGCGTCGCCGCGCAGAGCCCCGCCGGGAACATCGAGGTCGCCGCCGAGGAGATGCTGCGCGGCTGCGCCCAGCTCCGCCCCAACGCGGCCCGCGCCGAGTACCGCGCCTGGCTCGCCGCCCGCCCCGTCGGCGGCGCCGTCACCGAGCTGATCGACGCCGCCCGCGGCGAGGACGCCCTGCTGCGCGGCCTCGCCTTCGAGGCGCTGCGGGTCGTCGGCGCCCCCGCCGAACCGGACGTCCGCGCGGTCGTCGACGAGCCGACCCTCAGGCCGTACGCCCTGCTCTGGCTGGCCGAGCACGACGGGATCGACCCGGAGGACGCCCACGAGGTGCTCACCCGGGAAGAGGCGACCTGGCTCTGGGTCGACACGGCCGCCGCGGTCGCCGACCACGGGGAGGCACCGCTGCTCGTCCGCCACCTGGAGTCGGCGCTGCAGCCCACCGTGCCCGCGCTGCTCGACGAGGTCCGTGCCGTCGGCCACCCGCGGACCGTGCAGGTACTGGTCGCCCTGGCCGCGGCCCACCCGGATCCGGCCCTGGCCAAGGCCGTCCGCCGGGCCGCCTTCCAGGTGCACACCGGCGGCTAGGGCCCTTCTGACGGATCTCCGTGGGAGAAGGAGCGGCGTTCGGTGCGTGCGATCGGCGTGCGGGGTGGCGGGCCAGGTGGCTCCGCCACATGACCCGCCACCCCCTGCGTCGAGCGTGCGTGCCGGGCGTCGCGACGCCGCGGAGATCCATCAGAAGGGCCCTAGTACCGTGACCGGCCGCGTCGGCGAGAGATCAGGGCGCTATCTCCGGGGCGTACGTGCCGAAGCTCCAGACGTTGCCCTCGACGTCCCGGGCCATGTAGTCCCGCGAGCCGTAGTCTTGGTCCGTCGGGGGCATCAGGATCTCGGCGCCGTGGTCCACGGCCCGCTGGTGGTGTGCGTCGACGTCGTCCACGACGATGTACACACCGGTCGGGCCCGCGCCCTCCAGAGCCGCGTCGAAACGGCCGCCGCGGCCCTTGGAACCCAGCATGACCGCGCCGTTGCCCTGCACCAGCTCGGCGTGCAGCACCATGCCGTCCTCGCCCTCGTACACCGACAGCTCGGTGAATCCGAGGGCCTCGGTCAGCTGCCTGATCGCCGCCTTCGCGTCCGTGTACAGCAGCGACGGATAGATGCTCGGTCGTCCGCCAGTGGTGCCCGCCATCCCGATCACTCCCTCGTGTGTCGGTCCCCCGAAGAGCCGTCGTCCCGGCCTGCTGCACAGTCTGGCACCCGGCACCGACAACGCCCCGGCCGAGCGCCGGCGGACGGCACGGGGCGTCCCGAACACCCGTACACAGAAAAAGCGCTTGCGCGGCCCCGTTAGACTTGGCCTCATGGCCATTCTCCTCGCGCATTAGACGGCGGGAACGTCCTCAGCCGCCCACCCGTCAGTATCCGTACGCCCTGGAGTCTGTCCGTGATCTCCGCCTCCGGTATCGAGCTGCGCGCCGGTGCCCGCATCCTCATCGAGAACGCCACCTTCCGGGTCGCCAAGGGCGACCGCATCGGCCTGGTCGGCCGCAACGGCGCAGGCAAGACCACCCTCACCAAGGTCCTGGCCGGGGAGGGCATCCCCGCCGCGGGCACCGTCACCCGCTCCGGCGAGGTCGGCTACCTCCCGCAGGACCCCCGCACCGGCGACCTCGACGTCCTGGCCCGCGACCGCGTCCTGTCCGCGCGCGGCCTCGACGTGCTGATCCGCAAGATGCGCGAGAACGAGCAGCGCATCGCCAACGGCCAGGGCGCCACCCGCGAGAAGGCGCTCAAGCAGTACGAGCGCCAGGAGACGGAGTTCCTCACCAAGGGCGGGTACGCCGCCGAGGCCGAGGCCGCCACCATCGCCGCCGCGCTCAACCTGCCCGACCGGGTGCTCGGCCAGCCCCTGCACACCCTGTCCGGCGGTCAGCGCCGCCGTATCGAGCTGGCCCGGATCCTGTTCTCGGACGCCGACACCCTGCTGCTCGACGAGCCCACGAACCACCTCGACGCGGACTCGATCGTGTGGCTGCGCGACTATCTGAAGACCTACCGCGGCGGCTTCATCGTGATCTCCCACGACGTCGACCTGGTCGAGACGGTCGTCAACAAGGTCTTCTACCTGGACGCCAACCGCGCCCACATCGACGTCTACAACATGGGCTGGAAGCTCTACCAGCAGCAGCGCGAGGCCGACGAGAAGCGCCGCAAGCGCGAGCGCGCCAACGCCGAGAAGAAGGCCGCGGCGCTGCACTCGCAGGCCGACAAGATGCGTGCCAAGGCCACCAAGACGGTCGCCGCGCAGAACATGGCCCGCCGTGCCGACAAGCTGCTGGCCGGCCTGGACGCCGTCCGCGTCTCCGACAAGGTCGCCAAGCTCCGTTTCCCGGAGCCCGCGCCCTGCGGCAAGACCCCGCTGACCGCCGAGGGCCTGTCGAAGTCGTACGGCTCGCTGGAGATCTTCACCGACGTCGACCTGGCCATCGACAAGGGGTCGAGGGTGGTCATCCTCGGGCTCAACGGCGCCGGCAAGACCACCCTGCTGAGGCTGCTCGGCGGCGTCGAGCAGCCCGACACCGGCGAGGTGATCGAGGGTCACGGCCTCAAGCTCGGCTACTACGCCCAGGAGCACGAGACCCTGGACCCGTCCCGGACGGTCCTGGAGAACATGCGCTCGGCGGCCCCCGACATGGACCTCGTGGAGGTCCGCAAGGTGCTGGGTTCGTTCCTGTTCTCCGGCGACGACGTCGACAAGCCGGCCGGGGTCCTCTCCGGCGGGGAGAAGACCCGCCTCGCCCTCGCCACCCTGGTCGTCTCCTCCGCGAACGTCCTGCTCCTGGACGAGCCGACGAACAACCTCGACCCCGCGAGCCGCGAGGAGATCCTCGGTGCGCTGCGCACCTACAAGGGCGCGGTCGTGCTCGTCACCCACGACGAGGGCGCCGTGGAGGCGTTGCAGCCCGAGCGGATCATCCTGCTGCCCGACGGTGTCGAGGACCTGTGGGGCGCGGACTACGCGGATCTCGTCGCCCTCGCCTGATCGAATGCCTGATCCACTGGCTATGGATCATTCGGCCTATCGGTGATCCATCATCTGTGTGAGATCTCCTCGTATCGAGGTGTGTCCTACACCGATGTCGCGGCCGTTCCCCATGTCGACAAGGGAACGGCCGCTTTCCGTGCCTGACCTGGCACTTCGCGGAAGAACCCGTTCGACTCCACGGACAACCCTCACCGGAATTATTGATTCCGTATGTGGGGATGCGCTCCTGTCGTCACAACGATGTCTCACGGACCTTGCCGAATGGGTGGCCATCGCGCGCCGGAGGGGTGATCATGAGGGGACCAGAGCGCACTTCCCATGAGGAGGCACGGGTGGCCGAGACTCTGAAGAAGGGCAGCCGGGTGACCGGCGCCGCGCGCGACAAGCTCGCGGCAGACCTGAAGAAGAAGTACGACTCCGGTGCGAGCATTCGGGCACTGGCCGAGGAAACCGGCCGCTCGTATGGCTTCGTCCACCGGATGCTCAGCGAGTCGGGTGTCACGCTGCGTGGGCGTGGCGGGGCGACGCGGGGCAAGAAAGCCGCGTCCTGACCCCGGGCGGCCCATCGGCTTCGATGGTGGCCACCCGGTCGGTCGCCTGAGCGACCGGGTGGTTACTGTGCAGTCACTTAGCATGCCGTTCGGCAATGCGTGATGACCGCACACATCGGAGGCGCCCCATGGCTTCGCCCGACCAGGACCTCGCTCCTGTTCTCGACAAGGACGGCGTACGGCTCACCGTCGACGACGCGCTCGCCACGGTGACGCTGACCAACCCTGCCAAGCGCAACGCCCAGAGCCCCGCACTGTGGCGGGCGTTGGCCGAAGCCGGGCGGTCACTGCCGGGGTCGGTGCGGATCGTCGTGCTGCGCGGTGAGGGCCAGTCCTTCTCCGCGGGTCTCGACCGGCAGATGTTCACGCCGGAAGGGATCCCGGGCGAGCCGACCTTCATCGAGCTCGCGCGCCGTGACGACGCGGAACTCGACGCGTCCATCGCCGAATACCAGGAGGCGTTCACCTGGTGGCGGCAGAGCGACATCGTGTCGATCGCCGCCGTGCAGGGACACGCCATCGGGGCCGGCTTCCAGCTGGCCCTCGCCTGTGATCTGCGCGTCGTCGCGGACGACGTGCAGTTCGCCATGCGCGAGACCAGTCTGGGACTGGTGCCCGACCTGACCGGCACCCATCCGCTGGTCTCCCTGGTCGGCTACGCCCGCGCGCTGGAGATCTGCGCGACCGGCCGTTACGTGCTGGCCGAGGAGGCGGTGGCCTCCGGGCTGGCGAGCGTGGCGGTGCCGGCCGGCGAACTCGACGCGACGGTACGGGACCTGGCAGGCGCGCTGCTGGCCGCGCCCCGGGACGCCGTGGTGGAGACCAAGGCGTTGCTGCGCGGCGCGAGCGGTCGTACGTACGACGAACAGCGGGCCGCCGAACGCCAGGCCCAGGCCCGGCGACTGCGGGACCTCGCGGGGGTGGGTGAGTAACGCCCGTCGGTGGGGCCGGCTCGCACCTGGCGGCGGCCCCTGCCCCAGCCGGTGGCGCCGGACGTGCTCGGCCCGCCCCCGGCGACGCCGCCCCCCGGCGACGCCGCCCCCAGCCGACGCTGCCTCCGCCCCCAGCCGACGCTGCCTCCGCCCCCAGCCGACGCTGCCTCCGCCCCCAGGCGACGCTGCCTCCGCCCCCGGGCGACGCTGCCTCCGCCCCCGGGTGACGCTGACCCCGTCCCGGGCGGACGCCGCCCCGGCGCACGGCATCGGCGCCCGCTGCACGGCCGTGCGTCGGCATGTGGTCGAGCGGGTAGGCGCGTTGGTGGACATGGCGGTCCGGGAGGCCGCCGTCCACGTCGTACGGCCGCACCCGGTCCAGACCCAGGGGAGGGCGTGATGAGCGTCGAGCAGACACAGGTCGTCGAGCAGACACAGGTCGTCGAGAAGCCACCGGCGACCGCACCCCCGGCCGGCCACGAGGCCCGCTTCTGGTCCCCGCGCCGCGCCCCCGCGACCCTGGTCGCCCTGCCCACCCTCGTCGTCGCGGGCGCCTTCCTGTACGACATCGCGGCCGTGCGCGCCCACCGCCCGGCGACGCGCTGGCGTCGCGAACTGGCGCACCGGCTGGCCGAGCAGCCGCTCGACGGCATCTGGGTCCTGGTGGGCGCGGGCGTCGCCGCCGCCCTCGGCCTGTGGCTGCTGACCCTGGCCGTCACGCCGGGCCTGCGGGACGTCCTGCCGATGCGCCGCACCCACCCGGACGTCCGCGCCGGGCTGCGCCGGGACGCGGCGGCCACGGTGCTGCGCGACCGGGCCATGGAGATCCCGGGCGTCCGCCGGGTACGCGTCCGACTGCACCGCACCCGCGCGGACGTCCTCGCCGTCTCGCACGTCCGTGACCTCGACGAGGTCCGGGCCGACCTGGAGGCGACGCTGACCGGTGCGGTCCACGCCCTGGGCCTGGCCCGCGAGCCCGAACTGACCCTGCACGTGCTCCGGCCAGGACGGAAGGGGTGACGCCATGCTCGGCACGGTCAACCGCGTCCTGGTAGGCCTCGCGGGCCTGCTGCTCCTCGCTCTCGGCGGGTCGGTCCTCGCCGCCGGGCTGGGGGCGCCGCTCCCGTCCTGGTGGCTGTACCACGGCCGCCACGACGTCCTGCTGTCCACCGCCCGGCGCACCCAGTGGCGGGACACCGGCTGGTGGTGGCCGACCGTCCTGGCCGCCCTGGCGGTCACCGTCCTGCTCGCCCTGTGGTGGCTCACCGCCCAGCTGCGCCGACGCCGTCTGACCGAGGTCCGGGTGGACACGGGGGACGGCGAGGGCGCGCTGCTGCGCGGCAGGGCCCTGGAGACGGTCCTGGCGACGGCCGCGGCCCACCAGGAGGGCGTGGCCCACGCCCAGGCGGTCCTGAGGGGCACCCGCACGGCACCCCGGGTCCGGGTCCGGCTCCGACTGGAGCCGGACGTGGCACCGGCGCAGGCGCTGGGCGAGCTGACTTCCCGGGCGCTGGCGCATGCCCGGGAATCGGCGGCCCTGGAGCGACTCCCCGCGGAGGTCCGGCTGACGCCGGTCGGACACCGCGCGGGGCGGCCCACCTGACACCGCCGGTCTGTCTCGCCGGGTCTGTCTCGCCGGGTCTGTCTCTCCGGCCTGCCTCTCCGGCCTGACGGCCGGTCGGACGACCGGCCGTCAGAAGCCGTGCCGCATGCCCCCGTCCACAGGCACCATGACTCCCGTCAGATAAGAAGCCCCCGGGGACATCAGGAACGCCGCCACCCGCCCGAACTCCTCCGGGGTGCCGTACCGCCGCAGCGGGATCCGGGACTCGTTCTCGGTCCGGGTCGCCTGCGGGTCGGCGGACATGGCGTCCAGCTCCCGTACCCGGTCCGTGTCGATCCGCGACGGCAGCAGGCCCACGACCCTGATCCCGCGCGGCCCCAGCTCGTCCGCCAGCGACTTGGCGAACCCGGCGAGCCCGGGCCGCAGCCCGTTGGAGATCGTCAGCCCCGGAATCGGCTCGTACACCGACCCGGACAGCACGAACCCGATGACGCCCCCTTCCGGCAGCTCCGCCGCCGCCGCGCGGGCGAGCCGTACGGCGCCCAGGAACACCGACTCGAACGCGGCCTGCCACTGCTCGTCCGTGTTGTCGGCGACGAACCCGGCCGGCGGGCCGCCGACGCTCACCAGGATGCCGTCGAAGCCCCCGAAGTACTCACGGGCGGCCGCGATCAGCCGGGCCGGCGCGTCCGGGTCCGCGTTCTCGACGGCCACGCCCGCCGCGTTCGGCCCGAGTGCGGCCGCCGCGTCGGCGACGCCCTTCTCGTCCCGCCCGGTCACGACGACCTTCGCCCCGTCGGCGACCAGCTCGCGCGCCGCCGCGTTGCCCAGCCCGCGGGTGCCTCCGGTGACGACGTACACCCGGTCCTTCAGTCCAAGATCCATGGCTCTATCCTGCCTGCTCGCCGGCGAAGAGTGTGAGGGCGGTGTTCACCAGCCCGATGTGGCTGAACGCCTGCGGGAAGTTGCCCAACTGGCGCCCGGACTCCGGGTCGTACTCCTCGGACAGCAGCCCCACGTCGTTGACGAGCCCCACCAGCCGTTCGAACAGCTCCTTCGCCTCGTCGGTGCGGCCGGTCATGTGCAGGGCGTCGGCCAGCCAGAACGAGCAGGCCAGGAAGGCACCCTCGCCGCCGGGCATGCCGTCGACCCCGATCGCGTCGGTGTCGTAGCGGCGCAGGAACCCGCCGTGGCCCAGGTCCTCCCGGATCGCGTCCACCGTGCCGATCACCCTCGGGTCGTCCGGCGGCAGGAAGCCGACGCGTGGGATCAGGAGCAGCGCGGCGTCCAGCTCGCGCGAGCCGTAGTACTGCGTGAAGGTATTGCGCTTCGGATCGAACCCCTTCTCGCACACCTCCCGGTGCACCTCGGCGCGGAACGCGCGCCAGCCCTCCAGGTCGCCCTCCAGCTCCGGGTAGTCCTCCAAGGTCTTCACCGCGCGGTCCGCGGCCACCCACACCAGCACCTTGGAGTGCACGAAGTGCCGTCGGCCGCCGCGCACCTCCCACAGCCCCTCGTCGGGCTGCCGCCAGGTCTTCTCCAGGAACTTCAGCAGCGTGCACTGGATGGACCACATGTGCGGTTTGGTGGGCAGGCCCGCGCTGCGGGCCAGCGACAGCGAGTCCATGACCTCGCCGTACACGTCCAGCTGGAGCTGGTCCACGGCGCCGTTGCCGACGCGTACGGGGCGGGAGCCGCCGAAGCCGGACAGCCAGTCCAGTTCGAACTCGGGCAGCCTGCGCTCGCCCGACAGGCCGTACATGATCTGCAGGTCCGCCGGGTCGCCGGCGACCGCGCGCACCAGCCAGTTGCGCCAGCTCTCGGCCTCCTTGCGGTAGCCGGCGGCGAGCAGGGCGCCGAGGGTGAGGGTGGAGTCACGCAGCCAGCAGAAGCGGTAGTCCCAGTTGCGCACCCCGCCCGGCTCCTCGGGCAGCGAGCTGGTCGCGGCGGCGACGATCCCGCCGGTCGGCGCGTAGGTGAGCGCCTTCAGGGTGATCAGGGAGCGCATCACCGCGTCCCGGTGCGGGCCGTCGTAGGTGCAGCGGGCGGCCCAGCGCCGCCAGTCGGCGACGCTGGAGCGCAGGGCGTCGTAGGGGTCGGCGAGCGGTGGACGGGGCTCGTGCGAGGGGTGCCAGGTGAGCACGAACGCGACCTTGTCGCCCTCCTCGACGGTGAACTCCGAGTGGGTGCCGAAGTCCTCGCCCCAGGTCCGTACGGCCGGGTCGCTGCGCAGCCACACCGAGTCGGGTCCGGCGACGGCGACCCGGTGGCCGCCGGAGCGGCGCATCCACGGGGTGATCGAGCCGTAGTCGAAGCGCAGCCGCAGTGTGCTCTGCACGGTGACCCGGCCGGTGACGCCTTCGACGATGCGTACGACCTCGGGGGCGTGCTCCCGCTGGGGCATCAGGTCGGTGACCCGGACCGTGCCCTGTTCCGTCTCCCACTCGGTGTCCAGGACCAGCGTGTCGCGCCGGTAGGCCCGCCGGGTGCAGGTCGTGGCGCCCCGGGGGGCGATCCGCCAGTGCCCGTTGTCCTCGTCGCCCAGAAGTCTGGTGAAGCACGCGGCGGAGTCGAATCTGGGCAGGCACAGCCAGTCGATGGAGCCGTCCCGGCCGACCAGGGCCGCGGTCTGCTCGTCGCCGATCAGGGCGTAGTCCTCGATGCGTCGATCCACGGGACCCGGTTTCCCGGCCGGTCGGGGGGCCAATCAGGTGGTGAGCCGGGGGAGTGACACGGCGGGTCCCGCGGGAGTCACACGGCGGGTCCCGCGGGAGTCACACGGCGGCCGGTTCCGCTTCCTCGGCCTTCTCCTGCTCGGCCGCCGCCTCCGCACGCGCGCGTGCCTCGCGGCGCACCAGCACGAAGAAGCCGTAGGGGACGCCCGCGGCGAACAGCCACCACTGGATCATGTACGCGTAGTTGAGCGGAGCGTCCTCCTTGCCCGGATCGGAGATCTGCTCCGGCGTGCCGCCCTTGGGCTGCGGCGCGGTCTGCTCGATGTAGCCGCCGAGGACCTGCCTGCCGAGCCGGCGCGCCTGCTCCTCGCTGTTGATCAGCATGACCTGCCGGTCGGGCAGGCCCTTGATGTCCTTGATGCCGCTCGCCGCGGTGGTCTCGTCGGGCATCAGCCGGCCCTGGACGGTGACCTGGCCGGCGGGCGGCGCGGGGATCTTGGGGAAGGCGGTCTGGCTCGGGCCGTCCGCGGGGATCCAGCCCCGGTTGACCAGCAGCACCTTGCCGTCGTCGAGCACGAGCGGGGTGAGGACGTGGTAACCGACCTCGTCGTCCGCGTTCGTGCGGCGGCGGACGACCACCTCGTGGGCGGTGTCGAAGGTGCCGGTCGCGGTGACGGTGTGGTACCGCTCCTTGCGGGTCACCGCGTGCCCGGGCCCGGTCACCTGCTCCACCGGCACCGGTCGGGCGTGCAGCGCCTCGGCCACCAGCTGGTTACGGGCGCTGCGCTCCTCGTAGCGGTGCTTCTGCCAGATCCCGAGCCGGATCATCGTGGGGATGAGAAGCAGCGAGACCAGGGCGAGGATCACCCACTGCCGGGTCCAAAGGAAGCGGTACACCCCACGACCGTACAACTCGGTCGTGGGGGGCGAGTGCGCGGGTACCCGGTCACACGCGGTCGACGATGCCCGACTTGCCGGCCTCGCGGGCGCAGTGGGCGCCGCAGTACCACTGGTTCTCGGCCTCGACGCCCTGGCCGATGATCGACACCTTGCAGTGCTCGCAGACCGGGGCCATCCGGTGGATCGCGCAGGAGAAGCAGTCGAAGACATGGACCGCGCCCTGCGCGTGCACCTCGAAGGTCATTCCGTAGTCATTGCCGCAAACTTCACATTTCGCCATGTGTCACAGCGTGGGTGGTCGTCCTCGGGCGGGCGAGTGGGCGCGGGGCGAGTCGCACGGCAATCACCCGTCCGTACGGTCCCGCGGCACGGTCACCTCTCCGACGCGGGCGCCACGTCCCGCAGCAGCTGCCCGAAGGCGGCCTCGTCGACGACCGGGGTCCCGAACTGGCGGGCCTTGACCACCTTCGACGTGCCCGAGTCCGGGTCGTTGGTGACGAGCAGGCTGGTGAGCCGCGAGATGCTCGTGGAGACGTGCAGACCGGCCTCCGCGGCCCGGTCCTCCAGGAGCTCCCGGTCGACCGAGGTGTCCCCGGAGAACGCCACCCGCATGCCCTGCCTGAGCGGTTCGCCGTCCTCGTACCGCCCCGGGTTCGGGTACGGGCAGGCCGGCCGTTTACGGGACGGGCGCCAGCTGCTCGGCCGGGAGCCGCCGCTCGCCTGCTGCCCGATCCTGGGCGTGTCCGACCACTCCGTCAGCGGCCGGCACTCGAGGAGCGGCAGCCGCACGTTCCCCGCGGCGGCGGCGCGCAGGCTGGGCCGGAACGCCTCCGCGAGCACGCGTGCGTCGTCCAGCGCGTGGTGCGCCCGCTGCTGTACGACTCCGAAGTGCGCGGCCAGGGTCTCCAGCTTGTGGTTGGGCAGCGGCAGGCCCAGTTCCTTGGAGAGCGCGATGGTGCACAGCCGCTGCCGCACCGGCGCCTCGGCCTTCGCGCGCGCGTACTCGCGGGCGATCATCTGCCAGTCGAAGACCGCGTTGTGCGCGACCAGCACCCGGCCGTCCAGCCGGGCCGAGAACTCCTCGGCGACGTCCGTGAACAGCGGCGCCCCTTCGAGCACCTCGCTCGTCAGGCCGTGGATCCACACGGGGCCCGGGTCGCGCTCGGGGTTGACCAGCGTGTACCAGTGGTCCTCGACCTCGCCGCGCTCGTCCAGCCGGTAGACGGCCGCGGAGATGATCCGGTCGTCCCGCGCCAGTCCGGTGGTCTCCACGTCGACGACCGCGTACCCCTTGGGATACGCGGTCGGCCACGGGGTGCCGAGGGACACTGCGGTCGTGCGGTCTTCGAGCATGGTCATTGAGGATACGGGCCCCCGCCGACAGTCCGGTCCGTCAGGTCGCGCGCCGTACCCGTCCGTTCGAACGCCCTGACCTCCCGTCGCACGACTGAGGTCCTTTGTCCCGATTGCCCGTCATGCGGCTGCGGATCGATGTCCTGATTGCCCGTCGCGTGGCTATGGACCTTTTCGCCGCCCGGTGCAAGCGTGCACCCCGCCCGACGCAGAAGGTCGCCGACGGAAGGGCGGTACGGCGGATGGCACGCGTACGGTACGGCGCTCGGAGCGAGGCGGAGATCGCGGCCACGCGCACCACGAGACTCCCCGACGTCTGGTCCACCGGGGTGGTGGCCGTCTGGGAGACCGACCCGGACGCGGTCGCCGCGGTCCTGCCACCCCCGCTCAAGCCCACCGGCCGGCCCCTGGCCCGGGTCACCGTCAGCAAGGTCGAACTGCCCGGATACCCGCTCGGCGCGGGCTCGTTCGCGGTGGCCGCCGCCCACGGCACGGTCGAGGGGTGGTACCCGCTGGTCATGCCGATGACCCACGAGCGGGCCCTCACCGCCGGCCGTGAGGTCTTCGGCGAGCCCAAGAAGCTCGGCGAGGTCACCGTCGAGCGCGAGGGTCCCGCCGTCCGCGCCGCCCTCGCCCGCCACGGTGTCACCTTCGTCGAGGTGTGCGGCACGGTCGACGGCCCGCTGCCGCTGCCCGAGCCCGCCCCGAGGACCGACTTCTACTTCAAGTTCCTCCCGGCGGTGGACGGTTCCGGCTTCGACGGCGACCCCGTCCTGGTGCACTGCCTCCGCGAGGAGAAGGTCCGCCGGCTGGAGCGGGTGAGCGGCGAGGTGGTCCTGCGCGAGTCGGGGTACGACCCGGTGGCCGACCTCCCGGTACTGCGACTGATCGACATCACCTTCGGCGAGAAGACCAGCGACCAGCGCGGCAGGGTCGCGGAACGGGTCGACGCCCAGGCCCTGTTGCCCTACGTCCACCAGCGCTACGACGATCCCCGGCAGATCCATGACGCGCCGCCGCAGGGGAGCGGGGACTGATGGAACTCCGTGCCGGACAGGTCGCCGTGGTCACCGGTGCGGCGAGCGGCCTCGGCCTCGCGATGGCCCGGCGGTTCGCCGCCGAGGGTCTGAAGGTGGTCCTCGCCGACGTGGAGGCCGCCGCCCTGGAGAAGGCCGCCGACGGCCTGCGCGCCGAGGGCGCGGACGTGCACGCGCGCGTGATCGACGTCGGCGTGCGCGAACAGGTCCTGGAACTGGCCGAGTCGGCCTACGACACGTTCGGCGCGGTGCACGTCCTGTGCAACAACGCCGGGGTCGGCTCGGGCGCCGAGGGCCGCATGTGGGAGCACGAACCGAACGACTGGAAGTGGGCGTTCGAAGTCAACGTGTGGGGCGTCTTCCACGGTGTACAGGCATTCCTCCCCAGAATGATCAAGTCGGGTCAACCCGGTCATGTGGTCAACACGTCCTCCGGCGACGGCGGGATCGCGCCGCTGCCGACGGCCTCCGTGTACGCCGTCACCAAGGCGGCCGTCGTCACGATGACCGAGTCCCTCTACGCCCATCTCCGGGCGGAGCACGCGCGCGTGGGCGCCTCGGTGCTCTTCCCGGGACCGCACATGCTGCGCACGGGCCTGTGGGAGTCGCACCGCAACCGGCCCGACCGCTGGGCCAAGGAACGCCCGCGCAGGACGCCGTACCGCAGCCTCGGCCAGTGGGAGGCGGCGATGCGTGCCGCGGGCAAGGAGGTCCGGTTCACGCCCGTCGAGGAGGTCGCCGCGTTCGTCGTGGCGGGCATCCGCGCGGACCGCTTCTGGCTGCTGCCGGACAGCGAGCACAGCGACGCCCAGATCCGGGCGCGGGCACGCTCGATGCTGGACCGGGCGAACCCGTCGTACCTCGAAAGCTTCGTCCTGGACTGACAGGGGACTGTGGTGACCGCCTACGACGACCCATATCTGATCATCTCCTCCGACTGCCACGCCGGGCTGCCCACCGAGGAGTACCGGCCCTATCTGGAGGCGCGGTTCCACCGCGACTTCGACGAGTTCCTCGCCGGGCGGGAGCACCGCCGGGAGGAGATGACCCGGCTCGGCATCCGCAACGAGGCGTTCGCCGCCCGGTGGTTCCAGGACAACGAGGAGGGGCTGCGCGGCGGCTGGGACAGCGCCCGGCGCCTGAAGGAGCTGGACGGCGACGGGGTGGCCGCCGAGGTGGTCTTCCCGGACGCCGACGCGGTCGACAGCCGGACGGCGGCGCCCTTCGGGGTGGGCCTCGGCCTGTCGGGCGACCACGACCCGGAGCTGGGCATGGCGGGTGCCCGGGCGCACAACCGCTGGCTGGCCGACTTCGTCTCCGAGCACCCGGAACGGCACTGCGGGGTGGCCCTGCTGCCGGTCACGGCCCCGACGGAGCGCGTCGTCGCGGAGGTGTACCGCGCCAGGGAGTCCGGCCTCGGCGCCCTGATGATCCCCTCCATGTGGGTGGACCGGGAGCCCTACCACGACCGCCGTTACGACCCCGTCTGGGCGGCCGCCGCCGACTGCGGGACGCCGGTCCTCACCCACTCCGGCGCGGCCCCGCGCCACGAGTACGGCGACCATCTCGGCATCTACGTGAGCGAGGTGACCTGGTGGCCGGCCCGCCCGCTGTGGTTCCTGCTCTGGTCCGGCGTCTTCGAACGCCATCCGGGCCTGCGCTTCGGCGTCGCCGAGTCGGGCTGCTGGTGGCTGCCGAACCTGCTGTGGTTCATGGACCGCCTCTACCTCGGCGCGCACGGCGGCAAGAAGCTCTCCCCCTTCGAGGGGCTGAGGCGCCCGCCGCACGAGTACCTCGACCGGCAGGTCTTCGTCTGCGCCACCAACACCAAGCGCCGCGAACTCGCCCAGCGGTACGAGATCGGCGTCGACAACATCCTCTGGGGCAGCGACTTCCCGCACCCCGAGGGCACCTGGCCCGACACGCGCGCGTGGCTGCGCCGCACCTTCCACGACATCCCGGTGGCCGAGACCCGCCGGATGCTGGGGCTCGCGGCGGCGGAGGCCTTCGGGTTCGACGTGGACCGCCTCGCCCCGCTGGCCCGCCGCATCGGCCCCACCCCGGCCGACCTCGGCCAGCAGGCCGACCAGGCGGCGGTGGAGGCCTCCTGGGCCCGCTCGCGCGCGGTGGGCCGCCACTGGCTGACCGACAACGACTTCCCCGTGCTGGGAGCGGATCGATGACCGGACAGGACCGCTACACGGTGATCTCGGCCGACTGTCACGCGGGCGCCGACCTCCTCGACTACCGGCCGTACCTGGAGAAGCGCCACCACGACGACTTCGACGTCTGGGCGGCGACCTACGTCAACCCGTACGAGGACCTGCTCGCCGACTCCGCCGACCGGAACTGGAACTCCGCGCGGCGGCTCGCGGAGCTGGAACAGGACGGGATCGTCGCGGAGGTGATCTTCCCGAACACCATTCCGCCGTTCTTCCCGTCCGGCTCGCTGATGGCGCCCGCACCGACGGCGGCGGAGTTCGAACGGCGCTGGGCGGGCCTGCGCGCCCACAACCGCTGGCTGGCCGACTTCTGCGCGGACGCGCCCGGCCGCCGCGCGGGTGTCTTCCAGATCCTCCTGAACGACGTGGAGGAGGCCGTCAAGGAGATCCGCTGGTCGGTGACGGCGGGCCTGAAAGGCGGACTCCTGCTGCCCGGCACCCCGCCCGGCTCGGGCCTTCCCGAACTCCACGCGCGCGTCTACGACCCGATCTGGGCCGTCTGCGCGGAACTCGGCGTACCCGTCAACCACCACGCGGGTTCGGCCTCCCCGCCGCTCGGCGACGAACCCGCCGCCCGCGCGGTCTTCATGGTCGAGACGACCTGGTTCTCGCACCGGGCGCTGTGGCACCTGATCTTCGGCGGCGCCTTCCGCCGCCACCCGGGCCTGCGGCTGGTCCTCACCGAACAGGGCTCGGGCTGGATCCCCGGGGTCCTGGCCATGCTGGACTACTACCACGGCCGCATGCTGGCGGCCACGAAGGCGTCGACCGCGGAGGCGAAGTTCGGGGTCGGCCTGGCGGAGGCGATGGGCGATCCGCCGTCCTCGGTGTGGCACGACAACTGCTTCGTCGGTGCCAGCTTCATGCGCCCCCACGAGGTACCGCTGCGCGACCGCATCGGCCTCGACAAGATCATGTGGGGCAGCGACTACCCGCACGACGAGGGGACGTACCCGTACACCCGTGAGGGCCTGCGCTTCGCCTTCGCCGGCGTCCCGCGCGCGGAGCTGGCGGCGATGCTCGGCGGCAACGCGGCCCGGGTCTACGGCTTCGACCTGGACCTCCTGGACCCGATCGCGGCGAAGGCGGGACCGACGGTGGCGGAGCTCGCCGAGCCGCTGCCGACGCCTCCGGCGGACGCCACGAGCCCGGTGTTCGCGCGGGGTGCCTCGGTACGCGTCTGGTGACGTCGGTACGGCGGCCGTGGGCCTCGGGATGCGATCCTCCCTGCTGTGACGGAACCTGTGCACGAGAACGAGGCCCACGGGGGAGCGCTCGGCTCCCGGCTGAACTGGCTGCGGGCGGCCGTCCTGGGCGCGAACGACGGCATCGTGTCGACGGCGGGCATCGTCGTCGGCGTCGCCGGCGCCACGGCCGACCGCAACACCCTGCTGACGGCGGGCCTGGCGGGCCTGCTCGCCGGATCCATGTCGATGGCGGCGGGCGAGTACGTGTCGGTGTCCACCCAGCGGGACTCCGAACTGGCCGCACTCGCCCAGGAGAAGCGGGAGCTGAAGGAGCAGCCCGAGGCCGAACTCGAGGAACTGACCGAGCTGCTGGAGCGCCGCGGCCTGACCCGGGAGGTGGCCCGTGAGGCAGCCGTCCAGCTGACCGAACGCGACGCGCTGAGGGCTCACGCACGCGTGGAACTGGGCATCGACCCGGACGAACTCACCAGCCCCTGGCACGCGGCGCTGGCCAGCTTCCTGGCCTTCACGGTGGGCGCCCTGCTCCCGCTGCTGGCGATCGTCCTGCCGCCGTCCGGCTGGCGGCTCCCGGTCACGGTGGGCTCGGTGCTGGCGGCCCTGGTCCTCACCGGCTGGACCAGCGCCCGGCTGGGCGCCGCGGCGGTGGGCCCGGCGGTCCTGCGCAACGTCCTGGGCGGCGCACTGGCCATGGCGGTCACCTACGCCGCGGGAAGCCTGCTGGGGGCGGCCGGCGTGTAGCCCTCGGGGGCCCGGCCGGCCGGGTATTGGCGGAGACCGCCAACAAGCAAGCGCGTACCGCCGGTGATACTTGTGGGTAACAACGTCTAGCCGCGGCCGACCAGCGGTTCTACGGTGCCCACATGCCGAACCTGCCCGATGTCGTGCTGTGGTCGATACCCGCCTTCGTGCTGCTCACCGTGATCGAGGTGATCAGCTACCGCGTCCATCCCGACGACGACGCCGGCGGGTACGAGACCAAGGACGCGGCCACCAGCATCGGCATGGGGCTCGGATCACTGGTGTTCGACTTCGTCTGGAAGATCCCGATCGTCGCGATCTACACGGCGGTGTACGAACTCACCCCGCTGCGGGTTCCCGTCCTGTGGTGGACCGTCCCCCTGATGCTGCTCGGCCAGGACTTCCTCTACTACTGGTCCCACCGCGGCCACCACGTCATCCGCATCCTGTGGGCCTGCCACGTCGTCCACCACTCCAGCAAGAAGTTCAACCTGAGCACCGCGCTGCGCCAGCCCTGGACCTCGCTGACCGTGTGGCCGTTCTACGTCCCGCTCGTCGCCGCGGGCGTGCACCCGGCCGCGCTCGCCTTCTGCTCCTCCGCGAACCTCGTCTACCAGTTCTGGATCCACACCGAACGCATCGACAAGATGCCCCGGTGGTTCGAGTTCGTGTTCAACACGCCGTCCCACCACCGGGTCCACCACGCCTCCCAGGGCGGTTACCTGGACCGCAACTTCGGCGGGATCCTCATCGTCTGGGACCGGCTCTTCGGGTCCTGGGTGCCCGAGGTCGAACGACCTGTGTACGGGTTGACCAAGAACATCGACACGTTCAATCCGCTCAAGGTGGCCACGCACGAATACCTGGCCATCGGCAGGGACCTGAGGGCCGCGCGCGGTTGGCGGGAGCGGGCCGGACGGGTGTTCCGGGGACCGGGCTGGGCCCCGGCGCCCGCCGTGACACAGGCCGAGGAGTCCGTGGCCGCGTGAGAGCGACCCGCCCGCTGCGCGCCGCCTTCGTCCTCGCCGTCGCCGTCGACCTCGGGTGCCTCGCCGCCGGCCTGCGCGCCGGGCACCTGGCCGCCAAACCGCTCCTCATGCTCCTGCTCGCCGCGTACACCGCCCGCGCGGGCGGTCCGCGGCTGCTCGTCGCCGCCCTGCTGTGCGGCTGGGGCGGCGACGTCCTGCTGCTCTCCGGCGCCGAGCCCGCGTTCATGGCCGGCATGGCCTGTTTCGCCGCCGGGCACGTCTGCTACCTCGTCCTGTTCCGGCGCCTCGGGCCGCCACGCGCGCGTGCCCGCGGCCTCGCCCCCGCCTACGCCGCCGCCCTCGCCACCCTGGTCGTCCTGCTGTGGCCGGACCTGCCCGCCGGTCTGCGCCTCCCGGTCGTCGGCTACAGCACCCTGCTCACCGCCATGGCGTACACCGCCGGCACCCGGTGCGGCCCGGTCGCCGGGCTCGGCGGCGCGTTCTTCATGCTCTCCGACACCCTCATCGCGACCGGCGTCGCCCACTGGCCACAACCGCCGGCCCCCGACTTCTGGATCATGCTCACCTATGCGGCGGCGCAGTTCCTGCTGGTACGGGGCACCCTCGACGCGCGGCCCGCACCGGCCACGACGTACGGTGAAGTGCGCTCGGCCACCCCTTGAGCGCACCCACGCCACCGCACGAGAAGGATCCTCGCCATGCGCGCCACCACCATCCACGCCCCGTACGACATGCGCGTGGAGGACGTGCCCGAGCCCGTGGTGCAGCTGCCCACCGACGCCGTCGTACGGGTGCTGCGCGCCTGCATCTGCGGCAGCGACCTGTGGGCGTACCGCGGCGAGGCGGCCCGGCAGCCGGGACAGCGCATCGGGCACGAGTTCCTCGGCGTGGTCGAGGAGACCGGCTCCGAGGTGGGCACGGTGAAGCGCGGGGACCTCGTGGTCGCGCCCTTCATGTGGTCCGACGGCGTCTGCGACTACTGCCGCGAGGGCCTGACCACGTCCTGCGAGCACGGCGGCTTCTGGGGCGCCGTGGGGTACGACGGCGGCCAGGGCGAGGCGGTCCGGGTCCCGTTCGCCGACGGCACCCTCGTCCGGCTCCCCAAGGAGGCGGCCTCCGACGACCACCTGCTCTCCGCCCTGCTGACCCTCTCCGACGTGCTCGGCACCGGCCACCACGCGGCCCTCGGCGCGGGCGCCCGCCCCGGTGCCACGGTCGCCGTCGTCGGGGACGGCGCGGTCGGCCTGTGCGCCGTGCTGGCCGCCAGGCGCCTGGGCGCCGAGCGGATCATCGCGCTGGGCCGGCACGAGGTCCGCACCGACATCGCGCGCCGCTTCGGCGCCACCGACGTCGTCGCCGAACGCGGGGACGCGGCCGTGGCGGCCGTACGCGAACTCACCCGCGGCCAGGGCGCGCACGCCGTCGTCGAGGCCGTCGGAACCGAGCAGTCCATGCGGACGGCCGTCGACATCACCCGGGCCGGCGGCGCGATCGGCTTCGTCGGCGTGCCGCACGGCAGCGGCACCGGCCTGGACCTCGGCGTCATGTTCGACCGGAACATCGCCCTGCGCGGCGGTGTCGCCCCGGTCCGCGCCTACATCCCCGACCTGCTGCCCGACGTCCTCGACGGCACCATCGACCCGTCGCCGGTCTTCGACCTGACCGTCGGCATCGAGGGCGTGCCCGACGGCTACAAGGCGATGGACGAGCGCACCGCGCTGAAGGTGCTCGTCACGAACGGCTGAACCGAAGAACGGCTGAACCGAAGAACGGCTGAACCGAAGGGCACACCGCTGATCAAGTCCATCTGATCGGCAGCGGCAGCGCCGTCAGCACCCCCGACACCGCCACCACCGTCCCGAGCACGGCCACCTCGGCCCGGGCGGGGACGCAGGCGGTCAGCGGGTCGGCCGCCCGGCGCAGCCGGACCCGGGCCCACAGCGCGAGCACGCAGACGACGGCCACGAGGACCACCTTCGCCAGCAGGGTGCGCCCGTACACCGTCGTCGTCAGCTGGTCCAGGATCGTGCCCGCCGGCATCCGCCGCAGCGAACTCCACACGCCCGTCGCGGTGACGGCCGCCAGCAGTACGGCCGCCACGCGCGCGTAGAGCCCGAGCAGGGCGGCCCCCGCCGCCCCGCCGCGCCGGCGGCGCAGCACGCGCAGCGTGTGCAGCAACCCGCCCACCCACAGGGCCGCGCACGTCAGGTGCACCAGGGTGAGCACGGAACCCGTCAGCGGGTCGTGCTCGGGCGCCGGGTGCGCCCGCAGCGCCTCCGCGACGGCCACCGCCGCCAGCGGCCACACCTGGGCCGCCGGGCGGCGCGAGCGGGCCGACAGTCCGGCCAGCAGGAAGGAGTTGACCTCCAGCAGCGCCAACCGGCCGTCCCGCGACCGGTACAGACCGCCCACGTCGACGTCGGCGAGCGCATGCGGCACCAGGTTGCCCGTCGACACGACCGAGGCGAGCCCCAGCGCGGCCGCGAAACCGGCGACGGCCGCGAACACCGCCCAGCTGCGCGGCCGTTCGACCGGTGCGTCCGGGAGCCGGCGCGCCAGCCGGTCCACCGACAGCTCGCCGAGCGGCACGCACAGAGCCGCGAACAACACCCCGCGCAGCAAGGCGACACCGCCCACCCCGGGCGCCGCGGCCTCCCCGGTGCCGTGCAGCGCGAGCGACGGCCCGAGCAGCGGCACCAGCGCGGCCGCCGCCACCAGGACCAGGAAGACGACGGCCCGGCCGGTCCCGGGACGCCCCGCGGAACCGCCCGCGGCCACCTCGGCGGTCGATCGTGTCAACGTCACCCCAAGGTCTTCACCAGCCGTGACAGAACCGGGCAAGTAAAGGGAAACAGCTCCCGGAACGGCATTCCACCCATTCGCACGGTTCCGGCCACGACGGTCATGCCCAGCGGGCCGGTTCCGAACCCCACGGCACCGGCCGCCGCGCCCAGTCGGCAGGGCCACCCGTGAAGCGCAACGGCGGCCGGGCGTACCGCAGCCGGCCCAGCGCGCTGTCCGTCTCCGCGAGCCATGCCGCCGGTCCCGGGTCCGCCTCGCCGGCCTCCGGTTCCGGCTCCAGCTCCGTACTGAGCCACCGCGCGGTGCGCGCCAGGGCCAGCCGTACGAACCGGCTGCCGCCGTCGTACGACTGCTCGGTCAGCGCGCGCAGCACGCCCGCCGCCAGCAGGTATCCGGTGCCGTGGTCCAGCGCCTGTGCGGGCAGGGCGCCCGGCCGGTCGGCCGAGCCCTCGGTCTCCGCGATGCCGGTGGCGACCTGCACGAGGCTGTCGAAGCCGCGCCGGCCGCCCCACGGCCCGTACGCGCCCCACGCCGACACCTGGGCCACGACCAGCCCGGGGCGCCGTGCGGCCAGCGCCTCGGGCGTGAGTCCGAACCGGTCCAGCGAGCCCGGCCGGTAGCCGGTGACCACGACGTCCGCCGACGCCAGCAGCTCCTCGAAGGCCGCCCGGTCCGTGGCCAGGTCGAGCGTCGCCGAGCGTTTCCCGAAACCGGTGTCGGCGTGCTGATCGGCCAGTTCGGGCAGCCACGGCGCGTCCAGGCGCAGGACGTCCGCGCCCAGCAGCCCCAGGGTGCGGGTTGCGACCGGTCCCGCGAGGACGCGGGTCAGATCCAGGACCCGCAGCCCGGCCGCGGGCAGCAGCGGCGCGGCGCCCGCGTCGAGCGGCGCGAGCACGCGCGCGTGCGCACTGTCCAGGCGGCCCCGTTCGACCAGCGGGCGCGCGGCCACCTCGACGGCCTGTCCGTGTGCGGCCCACTCGCCGGGCGAGCGCAGGGCCACGGCGAGCCCGCCGACGGCGTGGGCCGCGTCCTCCACCGCCACGGCGGGCCGTTCGGCGATCCGCGCCGCCACGTCCTGCGGCGAGGCGTCCTCCGGCAGCCCCAGTGCCGCCCGCAGCCGGGCCCTGTGGTGCGGGTAGTTGGCGTGCGTGCGCACCCAGCCGTCGGCCGTGCGCCAGAACCGCGACAGCGGGGCGAACGGTACGGGGGGCCGTCCGTCGACCAGCAGCTGCCGCTCGCTGGTGAACGCCGCCGCCACCGCCCCGTCGTCCACCAGGACCGCGGGCACCTCGGCCCGTCCGGTCCGCCGTGCCCCCAGTTCGGCGGCGGCCAGCGTGCACGCGCTGACACACGCGCGGGCGAGCTGCCGTACCGGAAGGCGGGCCGGCAGCGTGCCCGCGCGCGCCACGGTCGTGACCCGCGCGGGCAGCGAGGGGTCGCCGCCCAGCGCGGACCATGCATAGTTGATCGCAGTCATGACTTCAGCCATGACTGAACTATGCATTATTGATCCAATCAATACACGCGGGTCACCCGCCGACCGCCGCCAGGGCGTCGGCGATGCCCCAGCCGTAGAAGCCGTTGCGGTTCCTCGAGCCCTCGCACACCGCGTCGACCTTGCCGTCGCCGTTGATGTCGTACGGGTCGGTGCACGGCGTGGCCGTCGCCTCCGCGTACAGCAGGGCCTTCACCATGGCGGGGGAGGCGTGCGGATGGGTTGACTTGATCAATGCGGCGACACCGACGACGTGCGGGGTCGCCATCGACGTACCGGCCATGTAGCCCCATCTGCCGCCCGGCAGCGGGCCCAGGATCGAGCCGCTGGTGGCCGGGGGCTGCGGCGCCTGGTAGGACGTCGAGTCACCGCCGGGGGCGGCGATGTCGATGACCCCGAGGCCGTAGTTGGAGAACGACGACTTGAGGCCCTTCGCTCCGGTCGCCGCGACCGTGACCACCCCCGGCAGCTGGGTCGGGATGTCGAAGCACTTGTGCGGGTCGATCACCCGGTCGCTCGGGGTGCCGTCGTTCGGCGAGACCGGGTCGGTGATCGAGTCGGAGGCCAGGTCGTAGCTCTCGTTGCCGGCCGCGGCCACATTGACGGTGCCCTTGCGTTCCGCGAACCGGGAGGCCCGGGTGATGGAGTCGACGAGTGCCCTCTGGTCCGGGTCGTCGGTGCAGTTGAAGTACCAGGGGTCGGTGTAATAGCTGTTGTTCGTGACGTCGATGTGGTGCTCGGCCGCCCACACGAAGCCGCACACCACCGCCTCCGTGTAGAAGTACCCCTGCGAGGTGGCGACCTTGATGCCCGCCACCTTGACGCCCGGCGCGACACCGGTGATGCCTATCCCGTTCTTCGCGCCCGCGATCTCGCCCGCCACGTGCGTCCCGTGCGGGCTCTCCGTCGAACTGGGCCGCCAGGCGCCGTACGTCGTGTCCGGCTTGCCCGAGACGCAGTTGGCGGACTGCGCGGCGGAGAAGTTCGGGGCGATGTCCGGGTGGGTGTCGTCGACGCCGGTGTCGATGACGGCGACGGTGACCTTCGGACTGCCCAGGGTCTTCTCGTGCGCCTTGTCGGCCTTGATGGCGGGCAGGTCCCACTGCAGCGGCTCCAGCGGGTCCTGCCCGTCCGTCGCCCTGGTGTCCGCCGCCGCGACCTGCTGGGAGCTGAGCACCTCGGGGGTGCCGACGTCGGTGGTCGACTGGGCGGGCAGCGGGGCGTTGCGCGTGGCGCCGGCCGAGTCCACGCCCGGCACCCCGCGGATGGACTTCGCGAAGTCGGCGTTCGACGAGTGGACGACGATGACGCCGATCTCGTCGTACGCGATCACCACCGAACCGCCGGCCCGGTCGATCGCCCGCTGGACGCGCTCGGAGGTTCCGTGGCCGGGGCGGATGTTGACGACATAACTGAGCGAGGTCGCGTCCGTGGTGCCGGCGCTGAGGGACGCCGCCGCCCCACCGGTGTCGGCCGCGGACGCGGAGACGTCGGGCAGGAAGGCCAGGGCCGTGGCCATGACCATGCCGAGCGGGACGGCGAGGACGCGGCGGTGGCGCGGCTGGAACACAGTCATGCGGATGAGCCTCCGGTTCGGTCGCGGAACGGACGTGCTGGAAAGCAGTCGGATGGGCCGATTGGGCAGGTACATGACGCGTGGTGCAGGGTGAAGGTAACCTCCGCACCCGCCGGCCAGCAATGACCGGACCTTCGCGCGACCGACTTCCGAAAGAACCCGCGCGGGTTGAACCCGTCCACGCGTGGCGCCGTGACCTTGGGCAGTGAATGAGGTCAGAATCCGCATGTCCGTATCGCGAGGAGACTCCGTGGCAACCGAGACACCACCGCCCTCGAACGCGCAGACCCGGCCCTCCGGCGAGGAGTTCGCCGAGGTGCAGCAGAGTCCGGAATTCGCCGAACTGCGGCACTCCTACCGCTCCTTCGCCTTCCCGCTGACCTTCGCCTTCATCGCCTGGTACCTGCTGTACGTCCTGCTCTCCAACTACGCGGGCGACTTCATGGGAACCAAGGTCGTCGGCAACATCAACGTCGCCCTGGTCCTCGGCCTCGCCCAGTTCCTCACCACGTTCCTCATCGCCTGGTGGTACGCCCGGCACGCCGCCACCAGGCTCGACCCCAAGGCCGAGGCCATCAAGTCCAGGATGGAGGGCGGCGCATGAGTCCCGCACCGCACACCGCCCTGCTGGCCGCAGGCGAGGCCAGTGACCACCGCGCGCTGATCATCACCCTGTTCGCGGTGTTCGTCGCCGCCACCCTGGTCATCACCGTCTGGGCCGGCCGCCAGACCAAGGGCGCCGCGGACTTCTACGCGGGCGGCCGCCAGTTCACCGGCTTCCAGAACGGCCTCGCCGTCTCCGGCGACTACATGTCCGCCGCGTCCTTCCTCGGCATCGCCGGCGCCATCGCGCTCTTCGGCTACGACGGCTTCCTGTACTCCATCGGTTTCCTGGTCGCCTGGCTCGTCGCCCTGCTCCTGGTCGCCGAACCGCTGCGCAACTCCGGCCGCTACACGATGGGCGACGTGCTGGCGTACCGCATGCGCCAGCGCCCGGTCCGCACCGCGGCCGGCACCTCCACCATCGTCGTGTCGATCTTCTACCTGCTGGCCCAGATGGCGGGCGCGGGCGTCCTGGTCTCCCTCCTCCTCGGCATCACCAGCGACGCCGGCAAGATCGGCATCGTCGCCCTGGTCGGCCTCCTGATGATCGTCTACGTCACCATCGGCGGCATGAAGGGCACCACCTGGGTCCAGATGGTCAAGGCCGTGCTGCTCATCGCGGGCGCCCTGCTGCTGACCTTCATGGTCCTGGCCAAGTTCCACTTCAACATCTCCGACCTGCTCGGCAAGGCCGCCGACAACAGCGGCAAGGGTTCCGCCTTCCTGGAGCCCGGCCTGAAGTACGGCGCCACCGGCACCAGCAAGCTGGACTTCCTCTCCCTCGGCATCGCCCTGGTCCTCGGCACCGCCGGCCTGCCGCACATCCTGATCCGCTTCTACACCGTGCCCACCGCGAAGGCCGCCCGTAAGTCGGTCATCTGGGCGATCGGTCTGATCGGCGCCTTCTACCTGATGACCCTCGCCCTCGGCTTCGGCGCGGCCGCGCTGATCAAACCGGACGAGATCATCGCCTCCAACAAGGCCGGCAACACCGCGGCCCCCCTGCTCGCCCTGCACCTGGGCGGTGTCGACTCCAACTGGGGCGCCATCCTGCTGGCCACCATCTCGGCGGTGGCCTTCGCGACGATCCTCGCCGTGGTCGCCGGCCTGACCCTCGCCTCGTCCTCCTCCTTCGCCCACGACATCTACGCCAACGTCATCAAGAAGGGGCAGGCCACCGAGAAGCAGGAACTGGGCGCGGCCCGCTGGGCCACCGTCGGCATCGGCGCGGTCTCGATCGTCCTCGGCGCCCTCGCCCGCGACCTGAACGTCGCCGGCCTGGTCGCCCTGGCCTTCGCGGTCGCCGCCTCCGCCAACCTGCCGACCATCCTCTACAGCCTCTTCTGGAAGAGGTTCACCACCGCGGGGGCCCTCTGGTCGATCTACGGCGGCCTGGTCACCGCGGTCGGTCTGGTGCTGTTCTCGCCGGTGGTGTCCGGCAAGGAGACGTCGATGTTCCCGCACGCCGACTTCCACTGGTTCCCGTTGGAGAACCCGGGCATCATCTCGATCCCGGTCGGATTCCTGCTCGGCGTGGTGGGCACTCTGCTGTCCAAGGAGGCCCCGGACACCGCCAAGTACGCGGAGCTGGAGGTGCGGTCCCTCACCGGCACCGGAGCGCACTGAGGTTCGTACGAGCGGCCGCGCCGACGGGATCGTAGGGTCCTACGACGCGGCCCCGCCGTACCTCGTGAGATCGGGCCCCTCCCGATGTCAGTGCCGTCACGTAGGCTCACAGATGACGGCAGAGAACCGGATGGATCGAGGGAGGGGGCCCACGTGCTCGTCGACACCTACGGCCGGGTGGCCACCGACCTGCGAGTGTCGCTGACCGACCGCTGCAACCTGCGCTGCACGTACTGCATGCCCGAGGAGGGCCTGCAGTGGCTGGCCAAGCCCGACCTGCTCACCGACGACGAGATCGTCCGGCTGGTCGACATCGCCGTGCGGCTGCTGGGCATCGAGGAGGTCCGCTTCACCGGTGGCGAGCCGCTGCTGCGCCCGGGGCTGACCGGCATCGTGGAGCGGGTGGCCGCCCTGGAACGCCGCCCCCGGATGTCCCTGACCACCAACGGCATCGGTCTGCGCCGGACCGCCGCGGCCCTGAAGACGGCCGGCCTCGACCGGGTGAACGTCTCGCTCGACACCCTCCGTCCGGACGTCTTCAAGACCCTCACCCGCCGGGACCGCCACCGCGACGTCCTCGACGGCCTGCGGGCGGCCCGCGACGCCGGCCTCACCCCGGTCAAGGTGAACACCGTCCTGATGCCCGGGCTGAACGAGGACGAGGCCCCCGACCTGCTGGCCTGGGCGGTCGCCCACGACTACGAACTGCGCTTCATCGAGCAGATGCCGCTGGACGCCCAGCACGGCTGGAAGCGGGACCGCATGGTGACGGCCGGCGACATCCTCGCCTCGCTGCGCACCCGCTTCGACCTCACGGCCGAGGGCACGGACGACCGCGGCTCGGCGCCGGCGGAGCGCTGGCTGGTGGACGGCGGCCCGCACCGCGTCGGCGTCATCGCCTCTGTCACCCGCCCGTTCTGCGCGGCCTGCGACCGCACCCGCCTCACGGCCGACGGGCAGATACGCACCTGCCTGTTCGCGCGCGAGGAGACCGACCTGCGCGGCGCGCTCCGCTCGGGCGCGCCGGACGAGGAGATCGCCCGCGTCTGGCGACTGGCGATGTGGGGCAAGAAGGCGGGAGCTGGCCTGGACGACCCCTCGTTCATCCAGCCGGACCGGCCGATGTCCGCGATCGGTGGCTAGCGCCGGTTACCGCTCGGCGGACTCCCACTCCCGCAGGGACACGACGTCCTTGAGGAAACCCCGCACCCCCAGGAACTGCGCGAGATGCTCCCGGTGCTCCTCGCAGGCGAGCCAGGTCTTCCGCCGCTCGGGCGTGTGAATCTTCGGGTTGTTCCAGGCCAGCACCCACACCGCGGCGGCCCGGCAGCCCTTCGCTGAACAGATGGCGTCACTCACTGCTTCGTCTCACAAAAAAAGCCCCGCAAAACAAGGCGACGCCGAGCAGCCACGGGGGGAGCTGCCCGGCGTCGGTCCGTCGCTCCGACGGGGGATGCGGAGCGCGTACGAAGTATGTCATGGGTCACCCTCGGCCCGGCACTGGAACAGCATGATTGATCTGAGCTTTTCTTGAGCTTTGTGCAGGGCTGTCGTCCGCTTGCTTCGCGACCCCGACGCTCAGACCGACTCCGGCCGCTCGCCGCGCGCCCCCGTCGGCGGGTCCGCCGACGCGTCCTTAGGGACCGTTTCCGCAGGAGGGTCCTCCGCCCGCGGCGGCGCGATCATCAGCCTGGTGGGCGCGACACCGAACGTCGACGGAAGCGACGGCGGCCGTTCCCGTCCCGCGTTGGCGATGACGACCGCGACATAGGGGAGCAACGCGCCGAGCACCAACGCCACCACGGCCACATACCGTTCGACGTTCCACAGCGTGGCCGCGAGGATCACGGACACGGTGCGGATCGTCATCGAGATGACGTACCTCCGCTGCCGGCCCCGCACGTCCTCGGCCAAACCCGTACGGGCCCCGGTGATCCGGAACACCTGGACGTTGCCGTCGCCGCGCTGCTTCCGCGTCACAATCCACCATCCGCCCGCATCGGACTCTCCCTGACCCCGTCCGCACCCGCTCGGGGAACCGGGTCAGGACCCTTTCCACGGTACGCCGCGCCTGCGCCGCCTTCGAGACCGGGGCGCCCACCGGCCTGCGTGAACACCCTGCGCCGTACCGCGTACGGACGTACCGACATGCGTCGTACGGCGTACGGGCCGAGACTTGGCGTAATGCTCACGTAGAGCCGGACGAGGAGGCAGCCATGGGCTGGTTGTGGGCGATCATCGTGGGGTTCGTGCTGGGCCTCATCGCGAAGGCGATCATCCCCGGCAAGCAGCACAGTCCGCTCTGGCTGACGACCATCTTCGGCATGCTGGGCGCGATCGCCGGCAACGCGATCGCCGGCGCCTTCGGCGTGGCGTCGACGAAGGGCATCGACTGGACCCGCCACCTCTTCCAGCTCATCGCCGCGATCATCATCGTGGCCCTGGGCGACATGGTCTACATGGCGACACTGGGCAAGCGAAAGTACCGAACCTGAACCTCGGCCTCACGGCGCCCGTCGGGGTGCGGGCAGCACACCCGCACCCCCACGACGGCTACGAACCCACGACCTCCACAGCCGCCAGGTTCTTCTTCCCCCGCCGCAGCACCAGCCACCGCCCGTGCAGCAGCTCGTCCCCGGAGGGCACCGCGTCCTCGGCGGTCACCTTCACGTTGTTCACGTAGGCACCGCCCTCCTTCACCGTCCGGCGGGCGGCGGACTTGCTGGCCACCAGCCCGACCTCGGCGAACAGGTCGACCACCGGACCGAGCTCGGCCACCTGGACGTGCGGCACCTCGGAGAGCGCGGCCGACAGCGTCCGCTCGTCCAGCTCCGCCAGCTCGCCCTGACCGAACAGCGCCTTGGACGCGGCGATCACCGCGGCCGTCTGGTCGGCCCCGTGGACCAGCGTCGTCAGCTCCTCCGCCAGCGCCCGCTGCGCGGCCCGCGCCTGCGGCCGCTCCTCGGTCTGCTTCTCCAGCTCCTCCAGTTCCTCGCGGGACTTGAAGGACAGGATCCGCAGGTACGACGAGATGTCCCGGTCGTCCACGTTCAGCCAGAACTGGTAGAACGCGTACGGCGTCGTCATCTCCGCGTCGAGCCAGATGGCGCCGCCCTCGGTCTTGCCGAACTTGGTGCCGTCCGCCTTCGTCATCAGCGGCGTCGCCAGCGCGTGCACCTCGGCACCGGGCTCCAGGCGGTGGATCAGGTCCAGCCCGGCCGTGAGGTTGCCCCACTGGTCGCTGCCGCCCTGCTGGAGCGTGCAGCCGTACCGCCGGAACAGCTGGAGGAAGTCCATGCCCTGGAGGATCTGGTAGCTGAACTCCGTGTAGCTGATGCCCTGGTCGGACTCCAGGCGACGGGCCACGGAGTCCTTGGTCAGCATCTTGTTGACACGGAAGTGCTTGCCGATGTCCCGCAGGAACTCGATCGCCGACAGGCCCTCGGTCCAGTCGAGGTTGTTGACCATGACGGCCGCGTTCTCACCCTCGAAGGACAGGAACGGCTCGATCTGGGCGCGGAGCCTGCCGACCCAGCCGGCGACCGTCTCCGGGTCGTTCAGCGTCCGCTCGGCCGTCGGGCGGGGGTCGCCGATCAGACCCGTCGCCCCGCCCACCAGTGCCAGCGGACGGTGCCCCGCCTGCTGGAGCCGGCGCACCGTGAGCACCTGCACCAGGTGTCCGACGTGCAAGGACGGCGCCGTCGGGTCGAAACCGCAATAGAACGTGACGGGACCGTCCGCGAGCGCCTTGCGCAAAGCGTCCTCGTCAGTGGACAGGGAGAACAGCCCCCGCCACTTCAGCTCGTCGACGATGTCCGTCACGGTTCTCGTATCTCCTTGGATGATCCTCGGGCGGTCGTGCGACCACCGGCTACGAGGTTATACGCCCTGGCTGACAGAGCTCATATTGAAGTCGGGCACCCGCACCGCGGGCATCGCAGCCCTAGTGAACCAGTCGCCCCACTCCCGCGGCAGCGTCTTTTCGGTGCGCCCGGCCTCCGCGGCCCGCCCGAGCAGATCCACCGGTGACTCGTTGAACCTGAAGTTGTTCACCTGCCCGGTGACCTGGCCGTTCTCCACCAGGTACACGCCGTCCCGGGTCAGACCGGTGAGCAGCAGCGTCGCCGGGTCGACCTCCCGGATGTACCAGAGGCAGGTCAGCAGCAGCCCGCGCCCGGTGTCCGCGACCATCTCCTCCAGCGAGCGGTCCGACCCGCCGTCCAGGATCAGGTTCCCGCCCGCCGGCGCGACCGGCAGCCCGGTGAGACCCGCGGTGTGCCGGGTGGTGGTCAGATGGGCCAGCTCGCCGTTCGCGATCCACTCGGTGGGGCCGACCGGCAGCCCGTTGTCGAAGACGGACTGGTCGCCGCCGGAGGAGTGCGCGACGACGAAGGGCGCGGACTCCAGGCCCGGCTCGTTCGGGTCGCTGCGCAGGTTCAGCGGCAGGTCGCTGAGCTTCTCGCCGACGCGGGTGCCGCCGCCCGGCTTGGAGAACACCGTCCGCCCCTCGGTCGCGTCCCGCCCGGACGCCGACCACAGCTGGTAGATCAGCAGGTCGGCGACGGCGCTCGGCGGCAGCAGCGTCTCGTAGCGGCCCGCAGGCAGGTCCACGCGCCGCTCCGCCCAGCCGAGCCGTACGGCGAGCTCCGCGTCGAGCGCGCCCGGGTCGACGTCCTTGAAGTCCCGCGTGGACCGCCCGGCCCAGGCCGACCGGGTGCGGTCCGGTGACTTGGCGTTCAGTTCGAGAGTGCCGTTCGGCTGGTCGTGCCGCAGCCGCAGCCCCGCCGAGGTGCCCATGTACGTCGACACCAGCTCGTGGTTGGCGAAGCCGTACAGCTCCCGGCCACCGGCACGCGCGCGTGCGAAGGCCTCACCGAGCGCCGGGGCGAAGTCCGCGAAGACGGCGGAGGAGGTCTCGGCGGGCGCGTCCGTGAAGTCCGGTGCCTCCGGGACGCCCGTGACCAGCGGCTGGGCGTCCTCGGCGGGACCGGCACCGCGTGCGGCGGCCTCCGCGGCCCGCACCAGCGGCTCCAGGTCGTCCGCCGTCACGGCCGACCGGGACACGACACCGGAGGCCGTGCCCTCCTTGCCGTCGACGGTCGCCACGACGGTGAGCGAACGCCCGCGCGTGACGCCGTTCGTGGTGAGCGCGTTGCCGGCCCAGCGCAGGTTGGCGCTGGAGTGCTCGTCGGCGATGACCACGCAGCCGTCGGCCCGGGACAGTTCGAGAGCGCGCTCGACGATCTCGTGCGGCTTGGTGCTACGGGCGCTCATCGACCGGCCTCCTGCGTGGTGTTGAGGATGTTGACGCCCCTGAAGAGGGCGGAGGGGCAGCCGTGCGAGACGGCGGCGACCTGCCCCGGCTGGGCCTTGCCGCAGTTGAAGGCGCCGCCGAGGACGTACGTCTGCGGGCCGCCGACGGCCGCCATGGAGCCCCAGAAGTCGGTGGTCGTCGCCTGGTAGGCGACGTCGCGCAGCTGACCGGTGATCCGCCCGTTCTCGATCCTGAAGAACCGCTGGCCGGTGAACTGGAAGTTGTAGCGCTGCATGTCGATGGACCAGGAGCGGTCGCCCACCACGTAGATCCCGCGGTCGACCCCGCCGATCAGGTCCTCGGTGGACAGCCCGGCCGGGTCCGGCCGCAGCGACACGTTGGCCATGCGCTGCACCGGCACGTGCCCGGGGGAGTCGGCGTACGCACACCCGTTGGAGCGCTCGAAACCGGTCAGCTTCGCGATCCTGCGGTCCAGCTGGTAGCCGACGAGCGTGCCGTCCTTGACCAGGTCCCAGGACTGGCCCGCGACGCCCTCGTCGTCGTAGCCGATGGTCGCCAGGCCGTGCTCGGCGGTGCGGTCACCGGTGACGTTCATCAGCTCGGAGCCGTACTTCAACGTGCCGAGCTGGTCGAAGGTGGCGAAGGAGGTGCCGGCGTAGGCGGCCTCGTAGCCGAGCGCGCGGTCCAGCTCGGTGGCGTGGCCGATCGACTCGTGGATGGTCAGCCACAGGTTGGACGGGTCGACCACCAGGTCGTACAGGCCCGCCTCGACGCTCGGCGCCCGCATCTTCTCGGCGAGCAGCTCCGGGATCTGCTCCAGCTCGGTGTCCCAGTCCCAGCCGGTGCCGGTGAGGTACTCCCAGCCGCGTCCGACCGGCGGTGCGACGGTCCGCATCGAGTCGAACTCGCCGCTGGACCCGTCCACGGACACGGCGGTCAGCTGCGGATGCAGCCGCACCCGCTGCTGGGTGGTGACGGTCCCCGCCGTATCCGCGTAGAACTTGTTCTCGTGCACGGTGAGCAGCGAGGCGTCGACGTGGTCGACCCCCTTCGCGGCCAGCAGCCGCGCGCTCCACTGGGCGAGCAGCGCGGCCTTCTCCTCGTCCGGCACGGTGAAGGGGTCGATCTCGTACGACGAGATCCACGTCCGGTCCTCGTGCACCGGCTCGTCGGCCAGCTCGACCCGCTCGTCCGACCCCGCGGCCTTGATCACCTGGGCGGACAGCTTCGCCATGGCCACCGCCTGCGACGCGACCCTGGCCGCGGCGTCGAGGCTCAGGTCCACCCCGGACGCGAAGCCCCAGCTGCCCCCGTGCACCACCCGGACCGCGTACCCGAGGTCGGTGGTGTCCGAGGACCCGGCGGGCTTGGCGTCCCTGAGCCGCCAGGAGGCGCTGCGCACCCGCTCGAACCGGAAGTCCGCGTGCTCGGCCCCGAGCGCACGCGCGCGTGCCAGCGCGGCGTCGGCCAGGGCCCTCAGCGGAAGTGCCAGAAACGACTGATCGATTTCATGGGGCACGGGTGGGAATCCCTTCGAGGTGCTTCCGTGGTGACCGTCACACGCAGTGAATCACGTCCCGGTGCTCGCCCTTGCCGTTCGTCCGGCGACTGTAGAAACCCGACAGCGACACCACTCAGCCACTGTCGGTGCCCGCTTGCCCGCGGTGATGGCGGGACCGATAGGTTTTCGCTGAAGCCGCCTGTAATGCAGCTGTTCGGGCGGATGGTCAGACCGAACGAAAGGGTGATCCGTTGAGCCGCTCGGTTCTCGTCACTGGAGGCAACCGGGGCATCGGCCTCGCCATCGCCCGTGCTTTCGCCGACGCCGGCGACAAGGTGGCCATCACGTACCGCTCGGGTGAGCCGCCGGCCGGCTTCCTGGCCGTCAAGTGCGACATCACCGACTCCGAGCAGGTGGAGCAGGCCTACAAGGAGATCGAGGACGCGCACGGCCCGGTCGAGGTCCTGATCGCCAACGCCGGCATCACCAAGGACACGTTGCTGATGCGGATGTCCGAGGAGGACTTCACCTCGGTCATCGACACCAACCTCACCGGCACCTTCCGCGTGGTCAAGCGCGCCAACCGCGGCATGCTGCGCGCCAAGAAGGGCCGCGTCGTCCTCATCTCCTCGGTCGTCGGCCTCTACGGCGGCCCCGGCCAGGCCAACTACGCCGCCTCCAAGGCCGCCCTGGTCGGCTTCGCGCGCTCCCTCGCCCGGGAGCTGGGTTCGCGCAACATCACCTTCAACGTCGTCGCGCCCGGCTTCGTCGACACCGACATGACGAAGGTGCTCACCGACGAGCAGCGGGCCGGCATCGTGTCGCAGGTGCCGCTGGGCCGGTACGCGCAGCCCGAGGAGGTCGCCGCGACGGTGCGGTTCCTGGCCTCGGACGACGCCTCGTACATCACTGGAGCCGTCATCCCTGTTGACGGCGGACTGGGAATGGGTCACTGATCACCATGAGTGGAATCCTCGAGGGCAAGCGCATCCTGATCACGGGTGTGCTGATGGAGTCCTCCATCGCCTTCCACGCGGCCAAGCTGGCCCAGGAGCAGGGCGCGGAGATCATCCTCACCGCGTTCCCGCGGCCCACGCTGACCGAGCGCATCGCCAAGAAGCTGCCGAAGCCCACCAAGGTCATCGAGCTGGACGTCACCAACGACGAGCACCTGGGCCGGCTGGCCGACCTCGTCGGCGAGGAGCTCGGCGGCCTCGACGGCGTCGTCCACTCCATCGGTTTCGCCCCGCAGGACGCGCTCGGCGGCAACTTCCTCAACACGCCGTTCGAGTCCGTCGCCACCGCCATGCACGTCTCGGCGTACTCCCTGAAGTCGCTGACCATGGCCTGCCTGCCGCTGATGCAGAACGGCGGCTCGGTCGTCGGCCTCACCTTCGACGCGCAGTACGCCTGGCCGCAGTACGACTGGATGGGCCCGGCCAAGGCCGCCCTGGAGGCCACCAGCCGCTACGTCGCGCGCGACCTGGGCAAGCAGAACATCCGCTGCAACCTCATCTCCGCCGGCCCGCTCGCCTCCATGGCCGCCAAGTCCATCCCGGGCTTCAGCGACCTGGCCGCGGTCTGGGACCACCGCTCCCCGCTGGAGTGGGACCTCAAGGACCCCGAGCCGGCCGGCAAGGGCATCGTCGCCCTGCTGAGCGACTGGTTCCCGAAGACCACCGGCGAGATCATCCACGTGGACGGCGGTCTGCACGCCATCGGCGCCTGACCGGCGGCGAGGAAGCAGCGTCACCGAGGCCCGTCTCCCCGGCAGGGGAGGCGGGCCTCACCCGTTCGGTCCACCGGCCGGGCCGCCGCGGCCCGCGCGGCGCACCCTGGAAGGGCGTCGGATCCCGCGTCCACCGCGCGATGTCCCTCCCCAGCCCGGCCGAGGAGGTCCCCTTGTGTGCCTGTCCCGCAGCCTGGCCCCGGTGACCGCGGCCCTCGTGCTGGTGCTCGCCCTGCCCTGCGACGCCGTGTCCCTCGCGCGCGTGCCGAGCGGTCACGAGCCCGCCCCGCAGCCGTTCGGCGCGTCCTGCCGGACCACGGTCCGCGGCTCCCACGTGGTCGCCTACTGCCACAACCCCTACGTGGACACCGACCGGATCCGGCTGCACATCGAGTGCGCCGAGTGGTGGGACATCGACACCGACACCTCCCCGGCCGACGCCGGGCCCGCGATGACCGTACGGCTCTCCGGACGCTGCTGGAAGGAGGTCCGCGCGGCCTGGGTCAGTCACCAGAAGGCCGGCTGAGCCGGCCCGGGCGGCACTGGAACGGATAGCTGCCCGCCTCCTTCGCGGCCGTGTCCGCGTCACCCGCGCGGATCGCCTCGACCAGCCGGGCGTGGTCCATGTACGTCTCCGGCGTCAGCTCGGCACCGACGTCGGCGCGCAGCCAGTCCCGCAGCACCTCGCCCAGGTCGGCGTACATCGCCGTCATCACGTCGTTGTGCGAGGCGGCCACCACGGCGAGGTGGAAGGTCGCGTCGGCCGTCACGAAGTCCTCCGCCTCGCCCGACTCCCAGGCCCGCTCACGGCGCGCCAGCAGGGCGTCGAGCTGCCTGAGGTCCCTGTCGGATCGCCGGACGGCGGCCAGCCGGGCCGCGGTCGACTCCAGCGTGGCGCGCAGCTCCGCGATGTGCCGGGGGTCGGCGTCGGCGAACCGGCGGTGCATCACGCCCGCCAGCTCACTGGTCGCCACGACGTACGTGCCGGAGCCCTGCCGGATGTCCAGCAGGCCGTTGTGCGCCAGTGCGCGGACCGCCTCGCGGACGGTGTTGCGGGCCACTCCCAGCTGCTCGACCAGTTCGGGCTCGGTGGGGATGCGCGAGCCGACCGGCCACTCGCCCGAGGCGATCTGGTTCCGCAGCTCGGCGATGACCTGCTCGGACAGCGCCGACCGGCGCGGATGGCTCAGAGGCATGGCACACCTTCGCACGCGAGGACCGGGCGAGGGCGGTCAGGCCCGCCCGGAGGTGGACAACCAATCATCCTATGATTCTATGATGGGCCTCATGGCAGGCGAGAAATCCAGGACGACGACACCCGCGACCACCTCCACGACAGACCGCCCGGCGGCGCGCGAGCGGGGCGCCGGGCAGTCCGCACGCGACTGGACGACCCGGCTCTTCGTCGTCGGCATCCTGCTGGCCGCCCTCAACCTCCGGCCCGCCATCACCAGCCTCGGCGCGCTCCTTGAGGAGGTCCGCGACGGGCTGGGCATGAGCGGCAGCGTCGCCGGGCTGCTCACCTCCGTGCCCCCGCTCTGCTTCGCCGTCTTCGGCGTCATGGCCCCCCGCCTCGCCCGCCGCTTCGGACCGCCGGCGGTGGTGTGCGCCGGCATGGTGGCCATCACGGCCGGCCTGGTGATCCGGCCGTACGCGGGGGGCACGGCCGGATTCCTGGTCGGCAGCGCGCTCGCGCTCATGGGCATCGCCGTCAGCAACGTGCTGATGCCGGTCATCGTCAAGCGCTGGTTCCCCGACCGGGTCGGCTCGATGACCGGCCTGTACTCGATGGCCCTCGCCGCCGGTACCTCGATCGCCGCCGCGGTGACCGTGCCCATGACGGACGCCCTGGGCGGCAGCTGGCGGACCGGCCTCGCCGTCTGGGCCGCGCTCGCCGCGGCCGCCGTGCTGCCGTGGGTCCCGCTGGTACGGGACCGGGGCCCGGCGGCGCCGACGGGCGGGGCACGCGCGCGTGCGGAGCAGGAGCCGCCCGCGCTGCGGATCACCCGCAGCCGTACCGCATGGGCGCTCGCCGTGTTCTTCGGGCTCCAGGCCACCGCCGCCTACGTCACGATGGGCTGGATGGCCCAGATCTTCCGGGACGCGGGCGTAGCCGCGAGCACGGCCGGGCTGCTGCTGGCCGTCACCATGGTGATGGGCGTGCCGCTGGCCTTCGTCATCCCGCGCGTGGCCACCCGGCTTCCGCACCAGGGCCCGATCGTGGTCGCACTCGGCCTCTGCGGCCTCGCCGGATACGCCGGCCTGTACCTCGCGCCCGCCGCCGGGGCCTGGGCCTGGGCGGTGCTGCTCGGCGTCTCGAACTGCGCCTTCCCGCTGGCGCTCACCATGGTCGGGATGCGGTCCAGGACCGGCGCGGGCGTCGCGCAGCTGTCGGCCTTCGCCCAGAGCACCGGCTACCTCATCTCCATTCCCGGCCCGCTGCTGGTGGGCGTGCTGTACCAGAGCAGTGGCGGCTGGGGGGTGCCGATCCTCCTCATGGTCGTGCTGATGGTCCCGCAGATGGCCGTCGGCTGGCTGGCGGGCCGCAAGCGCACGGTGGAGGACGAGGCCGCCGCAACCGGCTGACCCGTCCCGACACGCCGAAGGGCGGCTGCGGCCACCCCGCCCGGGTCCGCCCCTTCGACAGGTGCCAGACTGGCCCCATGCCAGTGCTCGACCCGAACCCCCAGAACGGTCAGAAGAAGATGCTGATCGTCTTCGGCTCGTTCTTCGCCATCTTCATCGTCATCGCCGTCATCGCGACCCTCGCGTCCCCCTGACCACCGTCCCGGCGGCCGACGGACGGTCGGCGGGCGGCCGATGGTGGGGCTGGCCCCCCATCCCCTAGGGGGTGGAGGTCAGGGTCAAGTGGGTGGGTCACCGGATGGGTCGGCGGCCCCGGCTTCCGTACTTTCGAGGTGTGGCCGCGAGGAGCGGTCACCCGACCTCGGAGACCAGCGGAGGCGATCATGCCGGCCCTAACGCACACCCGGCCCCACCCGGCGACCCCGGGCAGTGCCGACATCCGGCTCCCCTGGTGGGCGCTCGCCCTCCCCGTGCTCGCCTTCGTCTCCCTGCTGCTGCTGATACTGAACCCGGCGGACGCCCACGCGGCCACCGGCGACCCGGCCGTCACCCACCTCTTCGAGCACGTCCGGCACCTGGTCTCCCGCTAGCGCGCCCGGACCCGCGGACCGGGCGGAGCCGCATGTCAACTCCCTGCGCCCGATGGCCTGTTTCATGCGAAGCTGGATGTCATGAGCGTCGCAGAACCCCGCAGGATCGTCTTCTTCCGCCATGCGAAAGCCGACTGGCCACAGGTGACCGACCACGAGCGACCGCTCGCTGACCGGGGCCGTACGGACGCCGCCGTCGCCGGACGCAGGCTGGCGGACAGCGGCATCACCTTCGACCTGGCCCTGTGCTCCACCTCCGTGCGCACCCGGGAGACCTGGAAACTCGCGGTCCACGAGCTCGCGCACCGGCCGAAAACCGTCTACGAGGAGCGGGTGTACGAGGCCTCGCCGGGCGAGCTGGTCGCCGTACTCAACGAGGTGCCCGACGATGTACAGAACGTCATCCTCATCGGTCACAACCCCGGCGTGCACGGCGTGGCCGAGATTGTGGCGGGCACAGCCGAGAGCGACGCCCGCGAGCGGATGAACCGCAGGGGCTTTCCCGCCGCCGCCTTCGCCGTCGTGACGTTCGAGGGCTCCTGGAAGGCTCTGGAACCGGGCGTGGCCACGCTCACGGACTACTGGGCGCCCTCCGAATGAGACCGGCGCGGGGCCGCCGTCCGACGGACGGTGGCCCCGCGGCACGACCAGGGCCCGGCACCGAGCCTCGGTGCCGGGCCCCTTCGCGCCCGTGTGCCGGCGGTTCAGTCCTCGTCGAGGGTGTCCGCCGCCTCCACCTCTTCACGGGTGACGCCCAGCAGGTACAGGACCGTGTCCAGGAACGGGAAGTTCACCGCCGTGTGCGCGGCCTCACGCACCACCGGCTTGGCGTTGAAGGCGACCCCGAGACCCGCCGCGTTCAGCATGTCCAGGTCGTTGGCGCCGTCACCGATGGCCACCGTCTGCGACAGCGGCACGCCCGCCTCGGCCGCGAACCGGCGCAGCAGTCGCGCCTTCCCCGCCCGGTCCACGATCTCGCCGGTCACCCGCCCGGTCAGCTTCCCGTCGACGATCTCCAGCGTGTTGGCCTGGGCGAAGTCCAGCCCCAGCCGCTCCCGCAGGTCGTCGGTGACCTGGGTGAATCCGCCCGAGACGACCCCGACTTGGTAGCCGAGCCGCTTCAGCGTGCGGATCAGGGTCCGCGCTCCCGGCGTCAGCCGCACATCGGCGCGCACCTTCTGCACCACCGACTCGTCCAGCCCCTTCAGCAGCGCCACGCGCGCGTGCAGCGACTGTTCGAAGTCCAGCTCGCCGCGCATCGCTGCCGCGGTCACCTCGGCGACCTGGTCCTCACAGCCGGCGTGCGCGGCGAAGAGTTCGATCACCTCGTCCTGGATGAGCGTCGAGTCCACGTCCATGACGACCAGCCGCTGGGCCCGCCGGTGCAGGCCGGCCGCGACGACCGCGACGTCCACACCGAGCTCCGCCGCGTCCGAGGCCAGGGCGGTGCGCAGCGGCTCGGTCGCCACGCCGGACACCGCGAACTCCACCGCCGTCACCGGGTACTTGGCGAGCCGGAAGATACGGTCGATGTTGCCGCCGGTCTTGGCGATCCGGGCCGCGATGGCGGCCGTCGACTCGGCGGTCAGGGGGTGGCCGAGGACGGTGACCAGGGAACGGCCGAGACCACGCGGGCGGTTGTCGCCGCGCCCGGAGATGATCTCCGCCTGCATCTTCATCGACTCGGCCCAGCTGTGCACGGTCGCCCTGAGGTCGCCCTCGAGCCCCGCCGGGGGCTGGGTCACCAGCGCGCACAGCACCAGGCGGCCTCGCGTCACGACCTGCTCGATGTCGACCACGTCGACCATGTACGCGGCAAGGGTGTCGAAGAGGCCGGCCGTGATGCCCGGCCTGTCCTTGCCGAAAATCTTGACGAGGAGAGTGGGGACCTCGGAGGTCTGCGGATCGCTCATGGTGTAACCACCGTAACCGGCACGCAGTGCCTGCGGCGCAGGTGGTCCGCCTGACGGACACGGAACAATAGGTGTCGGGCCGGTGTCGGAGGCTTTGCTTCCGGGCAACGGGCGAACGCGCGTGCGACGTCAGCGGGTGGTTCGCACCGTATTCCGCCGCATCCTTCACGCACGGTTCGACGGGTGGACGAGTCCGGTGCGGACGTCGCCCGCCCCGGCGAGGCGGCCGTCTCACCGACGGGGCCGCCCGGACGGAGGCGGGGGAGGGGGCGGTGGCGGTGGCGCAGACGGTGGTGGAGGCGGCGGACCGGTGTACGAGCCGTCCGGGGCCCCGTCGCCCCGACGCGGCCCCGGACGGCGTCGCCGTGGCTCCAGCGGCCGGGCCATGGTGGGGGCACCGTACACGTCGTCCGAACCGGGCGGTACGTCGGAGGAGTCCCCGCTGTCCCCGACCCTGGTCTCCGCCGCGGACCGAGGGCTCCCGGCGGACGGCGAGTCCGGCGCCTGGCTGGGAGGTCCAGCCCCTGGTCCGGCTCCCCAGCCCGGTCCGCGATCGCGAGGTCCTGCCCCGGGGCCTGCCCCCGCTCCCGGTCCCCGGCCGCGAGACCCTGTCTCCGGTGCGGTCCCCGTGTCCGATCCCGGGTCGTGCGGCTCCTGTACCCAGTCGGGCCACACCCGATGGTCGGGCGTCCGCTCCCGTAGCTCGTCCGGCACCCGGAGGTAGGGGTTGGTGTCGGGATTCGGCGGGCGGTACCGGTGTCCCGGCGTGTACGGCCCCGCCGCCCCGCCCTCGCCCCTGCCCGGCGCCCCGCCCGCCACCGCGTACGCCGACCCGCCGGGCCCGGCCCCGCCCCGGCCGTCCCCCAGTGCCGCCGGTGCCGCCCGGGACCCCGCCGTGCCGGTCACCCACGCCAGCAGCGCCCCCGCCGCCCCCGCCGCCGCACCCCAGGCCGCCCCGAGGAGCAGCGCCATTGCCCACTGCCCGTGCAGCTCGATGCCCGCACCGAACGCGTCGAAGCCCAGCACCGACAGCGAGGCGTTCACCGACACGTCCGTCAGCCAGGCCAGCAGCGGCAGCGTGAGCGCGGTCGCGATCCCCAACCGCAGGGCACACCGTCCGGCGAAACCGAGCGCCCCCCGGTCCGCGCCCACCCCCTGACTCGCCGCGGCTCCCGGCCCGACCGGCGTCCGTACCGCCGTGATCAACCCCGCGAGCAGCATCAGCAGGGCCGCGGCGACCCCCAGCAGCCACACCCGTCCGTCCAGGCCGGCCAGGTGCCCCAGGGTCACCGACCGGCCGGACTTCGAGGTCAGCAGCTCGTCCAGGGGATGGGGCAGGAACGTGGTCAGGACGCCCGTCGCCCTGCCGTCGAAGGGGACGAGGAGACCGATCGGGAGGCCGAGCCAGACCCCGTTGGGGGCGCCGAGCAGGGCGGCACCCGCGATGCGCGCCGGGTGCGGGTCGCCGGTCGCCGCCCAGGCCGCCGCCGCCCACCCCGCGGCCACGGCCACCAGCAGGACCGTCACCAGCGCCGAGGCGGCCGGCCGTACCACCCGGTGCACGGTCTCCCAGCCGGGTGGCAGCGGAGTGCGGCGGGAGGCCAGCAGGGCGATCAGCAGGACGCCGGTGCACCAGGCGAGACCGCCGGCGAGGGTCGCCGCGGTGTCCACGCTGAACCCGACCGCCGCGTTCGCCTTGACGAGGTCCCCGATGCGGTCCGGGAGCAACCCGCCGACGTCTCCGATGCCCGGGATCCTCAGACCGCCTCCGCCTCCGCCGCCCGCCCCCGTCAGCCCGTCCAGCCCGAGCGCACCGCCGTCGATGGTCACGACCGAGTGCCCCGCCCACGCGAGTCCGCCCAGCGTCGCCACGAAGAGCACGACCAGGGAGCCCGCGCGGGCCAGCAGTTCGGCGGGGGCGATGACCGCCCCGGCTGTGCGCAGGGACCGGAGGAAGAACCATGACAAGAGGAGCGCACCGACCAGGCTCACCCCCAGTGGCGTGATCTCGACGGCCGTCGTGGCCTCCGCGCCCTTCAGGCCGAAGGCGGACAGATCTCCGGTCGGCGTGACCGACCCACCCGCCCCGAGCGCCACGACCGCCGCTGTCATGGGGCCCAGTGAGCCCGCCGCGTCGGCCCGCAGCAGATGCAGGCCGAGCGCCGCCGTACCCGCCATGCCGATCAACGCCCAGCTCACGGCCGCGATCGCGGACAGCAGGATGTCGATCCAGGGCAGCCGGGCGCCTGGGCGCGCGCTCTCGGCTCCCGTGCCGGAAGTACCGGAAGTGCCAGACGTGCCAGACGTACCTGATGTGCCAGAATCCATGGCAGACCCCCCGATCCGCGAACGCTCGGGGCCGCGCCGTCGCGCTTGTCCCCCTCGCGTGAATTACCACTCTCCGGCCCGGTTTCAACCCCGTCAACGGAAAGAGTCGAAGCGCTCGGGCGAGCTCTCCACAAGGCCCGACTTTCGGTCAGAGGGCCGAGCCTGAAATAGTTCCCGACGATGTTCGACATCCCTAGACTCCCTGTGATGGGGGTAACTCGGGGGACTACTCATGGGGCTTGGCGTGCCGGAACTCGTACTGGAATCAAACGGACGTACCTGGACGCTCGATCCGTCCAGGACCTACACCCTCGGACGTGATCCGCAGGGGGACATCGTGTTCGACGACGCCAGGGTCTCCTGGCGGCACGCCACGATCAGCTTCGACGGCCGCAGTTGGGGCATCGAGGACCACGGCAGCACCAACGGCACCTTCGTGCAGAGCCGCCGGATCCAGCGCATGGAGATCGGTCCGGGCTCGGCCGTGCACCTCGGCAACGCGAACGACGGACCGCGCCTGAGTCTCTCCGGCGCCACGGCCGCCGCGCCGCGGCCCCAGCAGGCCGCACCGCAGACCGCGCAGCCGTACGCGGCCCAGGGCGCGGGCGGTGCCGGCTGGTCCCAGCCGCCGGCTCCGCAGCCGCAGGCTCCGCAACAGGGCTGGCAGCAGGCCCCGTCGGCGATCCCGCAGCAGCAGGGAGCCCCGGCCATGGCCTCGGGTGGTGGCGCGGGGGCGCCACCGGTCTACGGTGACCGCAGCCCGACCACGTTCCACCAGTTCTCCATCGGCCGGGTGATGCGCATCGGCCGTGCCCTGGAGAACGAGTTGGTGGTCTCCGACCTCCAGGTCTCGCGCCACCACGCCGAGTTCCACTCCACGCCCGACGGCCGTATGGAGATCCGCGACCTCGGCTCCCACAACGGCACGTACGTCAACGGCCAGCCGATCGCCAAGGGCGGCAGCGCCCTGCTCGGCCCCCACGACATCGTCGGCGTCGGTCACTCCACCTTCCGGGTCGTCGGCGACCGGCTGGAGGAGTTCGTCGACACCGGTGAGGTCTCCTTCTCCGCACGGCGCCTGACCGTCACGGTCGACGGTGGCAAGCAGATCCTGAAGGACGTCTCCTTCGGTGTCCCGGAGAAGTCCCTGATCGCGGTCATCGGCCCGTCGGGATCCGGCAAGTCGACGCTGCTCAAGGCGCTCACCGGCTACCGCCCCGCCGACGAGGGCGAGGTGCTGTACGACAACCGCAACCTGTACAAGCAGTTCGCCGAGCTGCGCCAGCGCATCGGTCTGGTCCCGCAGGACGACATCCTGCACAAGGAACTGACCGTCAAGCGGGCCCTCACGTACGCGGCCAAGCTGCGGTTCCCCGCCGACACCACCGGCCAGGAGCGCGACGACCGCATCGAGGAGGTGCTGCGCGAGCTGAAGCTCGACATCCACAAGGACAAGAAGGTCACCGCCCTGTCCGGCGGCCAGCGCAAGCGGGTCTCGGTCGCCCTGGAACTGCTCACCAAGCCGTCGCTGATCTTCCTCGACGAACCCACCTCGGGCCTGGACCCGGGTATGGACCGCGATGTCATGCAGCTGCTGCGCGGTCTCGCCGACGACGGTCGCACGGTCCTCGTCGTCACCCACTCGGTGGCCGAACTGGCGCTGTGCGACAAGCTGCTGGTGATGGCGCCGGGTGGCGCGGTCGCCTACTTCGGGCCGCCCGAGGAGGCGCTGAACTTCTTCGGCTACGACACCTGGGCCGACGTCTTCTCCGCCTTCGAGAACTACCGCGACTACGACTGGGCGGGACGCTGGAAGGGCTCGCAGCACTACCAGATGTACGCCGCGGACATCGACGCCAGCGCCCCGCAGGCCGTACAGACGCCGCCGGGGCAGGTGATGAAGCCCAAGAAGCCGCAGAGCTGGGGTTCGCAGCTGTTGACCCTGGTACGGCGGTACACGGCGGTCATCGCCTCCGACAAGGGCTTCCTGGCGCTGACGGTGATCCTTCCGGCGGTGCTCGGCGCGGTCAGCCTGCTGATCGACAGCGACAAGACCCTGCTGGTGAACCCGGTCAACCACAGGACGGGCGTCCCCGTGCCCAACGGCACGGCCACCACCGTCCTGCTGATCCTCGCGGTCGGCGCCTGTTTCGCGGGCGCCGCGAACTCCGTACGTGAGCTGATCAAGGAACGGGTCATCTACGAGCGGGAGCGCGCGGTCGGCCTGTCCCGGTCGGCGTACCTGATGTCCAAGGTGGTCGTGCTCGGTGTGATCACCGTGCTGCAGGGCCTGATGGTCGGCCTGATCGGCTTCTCCAGCCGCACCATCCCGGACGAGGGCGTGGTCCTCGGCCACTCCGTCCTGTTCGAGCTGTGCATCCCGATCATGGGGCTCGGCTTCACCTCGATGATGTTCGGCCTGGTCATCTCCTCGCTGGTGAAGACGTCCGAGAAGACCATGCCGCTGCTGGTGATGTTCGCGATCATCCAGGTCGTCTTCACCGGCTGCCTGTTCACCCTGAACGGCGCGGTCGGCGCCAACCAGCTCTCGTTCCTGATGCCGTCCCGCTGGGCGGTGGGTGCCGCCGGCGCCACGCTGGACTTCAACAACATCGCGCCCAACACCGACGACCCGACCAGCAAGGACCCGCTGTGGGCGCACACGGCGGGTGCCTGGAGCATGGACATGGCGGTGCTGATCGTCCTCGGTGTGCTCTGCGGCTTCCTGGTGGCGCGCTTCCTGCGCCGCCACGAGCCGGAGGTCATGCGCAAGTAGCACCTCGCGTACGACGCCGAAGGGCGGCACCCCCGCAGTGGGGTGCCGCCCTTCGGCGCGTCGGTGCCGAGGTCCGCGCCTGCCTCAGTACGCGCTGTTGACGTTGTCGATCGAGCCGTACCGGTGCGCCGCGTAGTTGGCGGCGGCGGTGATGTTGGCGACCGGGTTGTAGATGTCCCAGGACGTGCCGGCGACGTGGTAGGCGCTGAAGGTCGGCGGGATCACCTGAAGCAGGCCCTTGGAGGGGATGCCGTTGATGGCGTTGATGTCCCAGTTGTTGATGGCCATCGGGTTGCCGGAGGACTCCCGCATGATGTTGCGGTGCAGGCCGCTGTAGGAGCCCGGGATGCCCTTGGCCCGCATGATGTCGAGGGCCTGGCGGATCCAGCCGTCGAGGTTGTTGCTGTAGGTCTGCACGGCGGCCTGCTGGACCTGCGGGCGCGCGGCGGACCGGTTCGCGGCCTGCTCGGCGGTGCGCGCCTGGGCGGCCTGCCGGGCGGCGGCCTGGGTCTTCGCCTGGGCGGCGGCCTGCTTCGCGTGGGCGACGTCCAGGGCGTGGGCGGCGGCCGCCTTCCTGGCGGCGATCGCGTCGAGCTTGACGGCCTGAAGCGCGCCCTGGTCGGTGATCGCGCCCTTGACGTCCTTGATCTGCTGGGTGCCGTAGACCGCCGCCTGGGTCGTGGCGGCCGGGGAGCCGGTCACGACCGTGTCCGCGCTGCTGGGCACGGCGGAGAAGGCGATGGAGGCGGCGCCGAGCGTGGCGATACCGGCGAGCGCGATCTTGTGGTGCTTGGTGAGCGCGGGACTATGGGTGTTCTTCGGCATGGCAGTGGACCTCTTCGAATAGCGCGGAGGCCGCTCGTTGTCTGCGGGGGAGACCGGCTCCTCCTGCACGAACACCGCGGGGGGAATCCGCGGTGCTGAGCGACGGCAGCCATTCTTAGCGGCCGCAAAATGCCGAGGCAAAGGTGTGACGTACGACCCTGGGTAGTAGGGGCCGGAAGGGCAAAACGGGACAGACTGGGTCGTCTGTCCCGTTCGAGCGGGGGCTGTTTATCTCCTATGTCCGTTCGTACGTGATGTGCGCCCTATGTGCGGCCTCACATCGCGCCTTCAGGTTTTTCACGATGAGTTGCTGTCGCAATGCTCTGCGTGAGGCCTCCTCCGGGAGGATTCCGGGAGGATGAGGTGCAGGTCCCCGAACTCGTGCCAGAGGTAGCGCCCGCGCAACGCCTCCGCGTAGCTGCGGTCGACCGCGGCCCGTCCCGCCACCGCCTCCAGCATCAGCAGATGCGAGGCCTCCGGCTCGTGCAGCCCGGTCAGCAGCCCGTCCACCACCCGCACCCCGCGCTCCGGCGTGACGACGAGCTCCGTCCACCCCTCGGCCGCCCGCACCACCCCGTCCGCCCCGGCAGCCGACTCCACGGCCCGCACGGCCGTCGTCCCCACGGCGATCACCCGCCTTTCGGCCGCCCTGGCCGCGTTGATCAGCCGCGCCGAGGCCGCGGGCACGGCGAAGCGTTCCGCGTACGGCGGTTCGTGCGCCTCGGGCGACGACACCCCCGTATGCAGCGTGATCGGCGCGAACTGCATCCCGCGGCTCACCAGCTCCGCCACCAGCCGCGCGGTGAAGGGCCGCGCCGCACTCGGCATCTCCGCACTCCCCGCCCCGTCGTCCGACGGCAGCGCGAACACCGTCTGGTACACGGACAACGGCTGGTCCCGCTCCGTGTAGGAGTACCGGACGGGCCGCCCGTACTCCCTCAGCACCTCTGGCACATCCGCCGTCGCCCGCGCCCACCACAGCCGCTCGCCCCGCGGGCTCAGCGGCTCCTCCAGCACCAGCAGCCCACCGCCCGGCAGCAGCACCTCACTCATCGCGCGCGTACCCGCACGCGCGCGTGTCGTGCCGTTCCCGTCCGGCTCCCGGAGCTCGACCGCCCACCGCCCGGCCCCGTGCGCGGCGTCCCCGCGCGCGGAGAAGTGCACCACCACGCGCGCGTGCCCGACGTGCCCGTCCACAGCCGCCGCCAGCGTCGGCGAGGTGTTGACCACCAGCAGGTCCCCGGCCCGCAGCAGGCCCGGCAGCTCGGCGAACCCGTGATGCGACACCGCCGTCCCCCGCGACACCAGCAGCCGGACCGCGTCGCGGTCGAGCCCCGGCCCGCGCTGCTCGGCCGGCACCCGCGCGGACAGCTCCCGCGGCACCCGCACCGCCGTCGTCATCGCCCCTCCACCAGGGCCGGCGCCCCGTACCGGCCACTGGCCGGCCGCTCGTCGAGCAGCCGCAGGAACGCCGGTACGACCGACTCCGGCGCCGGCCGCGGATCGTCCTCGTCCGGTACGGCCGCCGAGTACAGGTCCGTCGCCATGTCCCCGGGATCCACCGCCCACACCCGCAGCCCCGGCTCCTCCACGCCGAGCACGGCCGCCAGCTGGTCCAGGGCCGCCTTCGAGGCGCCGTAGCCGCCCCAGCTCTCGTACGCCTCGGAGCCCGCGTCCGAGCTGACCGCGATCACCGCACCCAGCGCCGACTCCCGCAGCAGCGGCAGCGCCTCCTGGACCAGGCCCAGCGCGGCCACCACATTCACCTCCAGCGCCCGGCGCAGCCCCGCCAGGGGCAGCTCACCGAGACGCACCAGCGGCTCGACGCCCAGCGCGCTGGCATTGCTCACCAGCAGATCCAGACCGCCCAGGCCACGCGCCGCGGCCACCAGCTCGGTCCGGTGCCCGGCGTCCGTGACGTCCCCGGGCAGCGCCGCAACCCGGCCGCCCCGCCCCGCCGCGGCCTCCTGAGCCGCCTTCAGGGCCTCGGCACCCCTGGCGTCGAGCACCAGGTCCCAGCCCCGCGCGGCCAGCGCTTCGGCCAGCGCCCGCCCAAGCCCCTTCGAGGCCCCCGTGATGATCGCTACCGGCATGACAACCGTCCCCTCGGCTCCGTCCGCCCTGATCGGCGGTGCCCCTCAACGTAGGAACGGCGCCGCCCCGGCCGCCTCGGGCGCGGGCCGCAGTCCGGCGGGGTCCTTCGGACTAAGCCACCGGTAGGGGCCCCGCGGCCTAGTAGTGCTTCGTTACGTCGAGTGATCTCGCCTGGTGGTGGGCATCTTCTCCGGTATGAGGTTGGGGGAGGTGGAACGGCTCCGGGGTGAGTT